>JBOFHN010000041.1:0-2107 GCA_051649665.1 Culicoidibacterales bacterium | reverse complement strand
TCAGGAAAAGCGGCGGACTGGATTTCATTATTAAACACATAAACTATGGCGTCGTATTTATTACCTTGGGCGGGCTCTAATTCAAAGCGAAAATACTTGTAACCATTTTCGGATAAATACTTCTTAAATTCTCGTTCTAAATTCGTTTTCACTACAATTTCATTTTTATTTTTATCAATTAAATTTGCGCGCATTAACTCTGCTTCGCTATTAAATACAACGAATTTATTTACAACTGCAGGATCTCTATTAAATAAGATAATGAGAAGCACTACAAACACTAATAAACCAAGAAAATAAAAAAAGTACTTTTTGTACTCTAATAAATTAATTTTCTTTGATTTTATAATTCGATTATTAACTGGTTCGTCATCAATCAATACTGGCTCAATGCTGGTATTGATCAAAAAAGAAAAATCAACATTTGAAATTTTAAACTTGACAGCATCATCGATAATTATTTCTTTATCAGATTTAAACTTACTTTCATTACCAAGCTTATCGAATAAGCTAATATCACCTGAAAAATCACCCGAAAATACAATTTTATTTTCACTTAAATCGATGTTTATCGTAACATCAATGTCACTTTTTAAAAAATAAACATCATCATTATCGCTGTATTCATGAGTTTTAATAAAATTATCTCTGTAAAGAACAAAGGAAATATTCTTTTCAAATTTTATTGTCTCATACTTCAACTGTCCTTCTAGCACATAGAGGTAGTACATTCCTGCACCTATATCGTCCTGAGATTTTTAATGTCCATTTTTAATCTAGCATGCGAGATTTTTTTCGTGTCTTTTTTATTGTATATTGGCTTAATTCCAAAAGAATAACCAAATCTTGGTATCGTTGTTATGATCTCTTTGTTTTTATCATCCAAAGCAATACGTAAATTTTTTACTGTTTGATTAATTGTCTCATCAAACACATAAGTCGCCCCCCAAACTGAATCAGAAAGAACTTTCCTGCTTACTTGCGCAGGATAACTTTCAACCAGCATTTTTAATACAAGAGACTCCTTATATCTAATACATTTAACTACTCCTTTAACAATAACTTCCCTATAGCTTTCATGAATTAGAATTGTTTCTCCATTTCTCTTTACAACTTGGATGTAATTTCTATTAATCATGATACCACCACAACTGATAACTAAACCCCATCAAATATAGCCATTAGTCATGTAGCCTTGAATTATTTAATTCCAACTAACAAATAAATAAGGCGATCATGGAAAAAATCACATTATATTAAAATACAGGCTATACCGAACCAAACTATTTCAAATCAAACCAGATTCAACAAAAGAAGCTCATCAAACTTCATAATCACACAAGTTTAGGCTAGCAAAAAGGTGATAACAAATGAAATTTAATGATATGAAAATCACTTTTCTTCTTTTCCTTACACATCAAGGTATCTCTTAAATAGTTTTATTATTTTCAATCATAAAAATAACTTAATCATCAATGCGTTAGTGTTCCAAATGTAAAAAAACACGAAAAAAACTCACACAAAAGATTCATGACAATAATTTCCAAACATTCCTTTTTGTGAAACAGTTGGTAATAATTTTATTTAATACATGCTAAAAAATTTTTACCATTAAAAATTGATAAATAGCAAAACTAAATTTTTTATGAAAACAAAAAGATATCATTAAAACGATTATTATCCTTTTGTTGTGATTACATCTTAGCCTCGCTTTTAGCAATAATCCAATGCTGGGATAAAAAGAGTATAGTAATCAAGCGTCATGTTGCTAAGGTGCCAAAGCCCCAGAGCTATAGAGGCAAATAAAACAGCCTCTTCCTAAATTGTGTTTCAACTCTGTCACTTCAAAAACGATTTTGCCTACGCTGCGAAATAGCTTAAATCTGCTACAGCTTAGGTGCTTTTATCCTGCGTTTTACTTGTTTCGCCCGTCGTTAGATCCATTCTTGTAGTAACCACATTTCCTTCTCCTTCGCCATCACTATCCGAATTTTCAGTGATTATTACAGTCTGCAATGGAGTTGGAGCACTCCCTCGCCTTCTTTCTACAGCTCGATCCCGGTCTTGTTCTAATGGCTCAGAATCAGATCTTGATCGCGTAGTTGTT
>JBOFHN010000040.1:0-19629 GCA_051649665.1 Culicoidibacterales bacterium | reverse complement strand
GCCTGAGCATGACCTCCAAAAGCATGAATATTATCACTATTTAAAGTTAAAAAGTCAAAAAGATGAAAGTGCTCAGGACTTCTTCCTGAACCTTTATTTACACCATCTTTCTCTGAAAAGAGGATTACTGGTTTTTGTGTCATTTCTACAATTCGCGAAGCTGCAATACCAAGTACGCCTTGATGCCATGCTTCATTTTTTGCACACACAATTGCATCAGTATTCAATGTCTGGATCACATCTGTTACTATTTTTTCTGTTTCTAATTTACGAAACGTATTAATTTCAATACTTTCATTGACTGCTTGTTCAACATCATCTGAATGCCAAAACAACACTTCCGAAAATACATTAACATCTCCCATTCGACCAATTGCATTTAATACTGGTATCAGTTTCCAAGCAAGTGATTCAGCATCATTCATATCAACTTCCAATTGCTTAATTAATTGAAAAATAAATGGATCATCAAGTGACTTCATTTCATCAATTCCTGCTTTAACAAAAGCACGATTTAGATAATGAAGTTCCATACTATCAGCCAGTGTTGCAAGCATTACATAAGCAACAAGATGTTTACTCTCTTCTTTAAAAAGAGAATACGCAAGCGAAAAAATAACTGCTGCACCACATATGTTAATGCCGTTGTTCACAGTTCCTTTATCTGGGTGGAGGATAAGTTTCGTTTCAGGAAGACTTGATTTTATGTGGTGATGGTCAGTTAATAGCACATCGATACCATGTTCATTTGCATAATCAATTGCTTCAAATGCACTCACGCCATTATCGACTGTTAAAATAATATCAAATTCATCATCAATTGCTTTTTGAACGATTTGCTTATTCAAACCATATCCATCAATAAAACGATTAGGAATATAAACATCAACAATTTCAACACCGCATTGTTCACAAATCCACAATGCAATCTTTGATGCCATAATACCATCAACATCATAATCACCGACAATTAAAATACTTTTTTCTTGAATATCATCAGATGTGAATAACGCTTTCCACTGTTCAAGCTGTTCGAATTGAAAATACGTTCCCCACTTTTCGTACGCAATTGGAGCAATCGCATCTTGATCAATGTTATACTGCTTTAAGTATAGCATTTCAAATTGCTTAATCATATCGCGATTCAATTGAATCATATTTTCCAATTGATATTCATGTTTACCATGTCTCATATATTTCCTCCTTATAAAATAGTAAAAAGAAAAACTAGAGTTGCGAAATAAGCGACTCTAGTGTTGCTTGTTTTTTATTTGTTACTGCAATATATGTTAAATAATCCATATACATCGGATATGAAAAATTCATGATATCAGAAACAATTTGATTCATTTCTACAAATTGTTTTTGTTTTTGCCATTTCAATTTTGAAAGGCAATCCCAAATGTCATCTGCCTTTGCATGACAACCTTGTAATGCAAGCTCCGAAACTTTTATATTTAAAATAAATTGAACATGATTCTTATACGAGTCATCAACAATTGGCATGATTACACCTTCTCTTTTTGCAACTTTTCCACTGATTTTTTATCGATTCGTAACATTGATTTTCCATCGAGCATTTTTAACACGAGTGTTGTATCCGCAATCGAATCAATCGTTCCATAAAGACCAAATGTCGTAACTACTTTATCACCAGGTTTTAAACTATCAACAAATGACATTTTTGTCGCTTCACGTTTCTTTTCACTTCGTGATGTAAAAAAGAGAAATCCTCCAAGTATGACAACCATAATGATTAATGTTATAAATTCCATATTATTCACTCCTATATATCTATATTAATATTTTTAATTAAAAATTCTTACGATCTTCTTTATTTAAACCGTACATTTCAAAGAATTCTTCTTTAAAATCACCGAGTCTATTTTCTTCTATCGCTTGACGAACATCTTTCATCAAATTCAATAAGAAATGGACATTATGAAGACTCACAAGACGTAGTCCTAATGTTTCATCGCAATGAATGAGGTGACGAATATACGCTTTTGTATGATTTTTACATGTGTAGCAATCACACTTCTCATCAAGCGGTGTAAAGTCTTTAGCAAATTTAGCATTACGAACAACAACACGTCCAATCGATGTCATCGCCGTTCCATTACGACCAATTCGCGTCGGTAAAACACAATCGAACATATCAACACCGCGAAGGACACCTTCAAGTAGCGCATCCGGTGAACCAACACCCATTAAATAACGTGGCTTATTCGTTGGCATAATCGGTGTTAAATCTTCGAGTACTTGATACATGATTTCTTTTGGCTCCCCAACTGATAATCCACCAATTGAATAGCCTGGGAAATCAAGACTGATTAAATCTTTTGCACTTTGAACACGTAAGTCTGGATATTCTCCACCTTGGATAATCCCAAAAAGCGCTTGATCTTTTCTACTATGTGCTTTAAGACCACGTTCCGCCCAACGACTTGTTCGCTCAATTGAAGCTTTTACATATTCATGACTCGCTGGAAATGGCGGACACTCATCAAATGACATCATGATATCAGCACCGATAATATTTTGAATTTCAATGGCCTTCTCCGGTGATAAAAATAACTTTTCCCCACTTATATGGTTACGGAAATGAACACCTTCTTCAACGATCTTTCTCATATGACCAAGACTGAATACCTGAAATCCACCGCTGTCTGTCAGCATCGGCTTATCCCAGTTCATAAATTTATGCACACCACCGGCAGCACCGATAATGTCCATACCTGGACGAAGCCATAAATGATATGTATTCGCTAAAATAATTTCAGCACCCATTGCCTCAAGTTCTTCTTTTGCAAGCGTCTTAACTGTTGCTAGTGTCCCCACTGGCATAAACGTCGGTGTTTCAATAATACCGTGTGGTGTATGAATACGTCCACGACGTGCTCCAGTTTGTTTACATGTTGATAATAACTCATAACGAAATTCCACAAGCCCACTCCTTTTACTGTATTATATTTTAGCATATTTTCGGAAAAAATGCTTGTCTTTTTTAGAAAAAATTAATGAAATCCATAGTAATGTAAATGGTTGTGCTATACTATTATAAAAAGGAGGTCTTCAATGCAAAAAATATTTTTCTATTGCTATTTTGTATGTCTTACCTTACTCCTTCTGATTGGGAGTATTTTAAGCATTTCCGCAATTACGCAAGATTTCTCAATTCATGAGGCACCTTATGATATGGTTGCTATAAGTGGTCTTAGTGAATCAGAATTAAATTTTGCTTTTAAAGATACCGTACACTATCTCTATGACAATCGTGAAGTACTGAATACAACAATTCAAGACAAACCTCTATTCAATCAAAAAGAAATCAAGCATATGAAAGAAGTGAAATTAATTTTTCAAGCATTGATTTTTACTTTCTGGATACTTCTTTGCATAGTGGTTTTTCTCACCTATATCGCCTATAAAAAAATAAAAACAACTAACTCCATCAATTGGCTTCAAAAAACAATCAAACATTACTTCTGGGCTGTTTTTATCTTTTTCATCACCCTTGGAATATGTCTCTTTTTCTTTTTTGACCCAATCTTCATTTTCTTTCATCAAATTGTCTTCCAAAATGATGACTGGCTCTTCTCTTTGTCATCTGATCATCTCATTCAATTTTTGCCAGAACAATTCTTTTTAAAAAGAGCGCTTCAAATTGCCCTTTCTTTCACAGTTCTTCATATTTCTGGAACAATCGTTACACAACAATTGTTAAAACGACAAATTTTAAAGCAACATAAAAAACACTGACCCCCTCAAGTCAGTGTTTTCATTTAGTGAAAGATAATGATATTTTATAGTATAGGAGTATTTTATCCAACATCCCTCATATTGGCTTGTATAGAAAAGAATTTTGATATCTTTTCTATGCACTTAGTATAACAATAAAACAGTTCTTTTATTTCTGTTTACTTGTGGGAAATTATGTGAAATAAAAAAGCACTAAAATAGTGCTTTTATCTTTGAATAAACATCGCATCACCAAAAGAGAAAAAGCGATATTCTTTTTCAATTGCCTCTTTATAAGCCTTCATCACAAAATCACGACCAGCAAATGCGCTGACAAGCATAATTAACGTCGATTTTGGGAGATGAAAATTTGTAATGAGCGCATCAGTAATATAAAATGGATACCCTGGATAAATAAAAATATCCGTATCACCGCTTGTTGCAATTATTCGTCCATCATTATCGCGAGCAATTGTTTCAATTGTTCGAAGTGAAGTTGTACCGACTGGAATAATACGACCACCACTCTGTTTAGCATTATTGATGCGTACTGCATTTTCTTCATCAACAAAATAAGTTTCGGCATGCATCTTATGTTCACTCACATGTTCAGTTGACATCGGTAAAAAGGTTCCAAGCCCAACATGTAGCGTTACATATGCAATATGCACCCCTTTTTCACGAACACGTTCAAGTAATTCTTCGGTAAAGTGAAGCCCAGCTGTCGGTGCTGCAACAGAACCAATACTCGCTTCATCATTAAACACCGTTTGATAACGTTCCTTATCTCCTAATTGCTCATGAATATATGGGGGAAGTGGCATAACGCCAAGGGTGTTAATCACATCGTAAAAATCACCAACGGTATGAAATTTAAAGTGGCGCTGTCCATCTTCTAAAATAGCGATACATTCTGCTTTCAATTGTTCTGAAAATGTAATAACAGTTCCAACTTTCACACGTTTCCCAGGTTTTACCATCGCATCCCACTGATCATCCGTATGCTTTTTTGTCAATAGAACTTCAATTTTAGCTCCCGTACCATCTTTAACACCATACAAACGAGCAGGTAATACACGTGTTTTATTTAAAACAAGACAATCACCAGCTTGTAAATATTCTAAAATATCATAAAATTTTCGATGCTCTATTGTTTCTGTTTTTGAATGGGCAACGAGCATCTTAGATTCACTTCGATTTTCAAGTGGAGACTGCGCAATACGTTCCTCAGGAAGATCAAAATCATAATACGATGTATGGTAGATTTGTTTGTTTTCCATCATTAATCCTCCAATAAATAGGTTAAATTTAAATGTTCATATGCTTTTTTAGTTGCAATTCGACCACGCGGTGTTCTTTCAATAAAACCATTTTGTAACAAATATGGTTCATACATCTCACCGACAGTGACAACATCTTCTGCAATACTTGCAGCGAGTGTTTCAATACCAACAGGACCACCAGAAAAGCGTTCAATAATTGAACGTAACATCTTCTGATCAACTTCATCAAGACCGTATAAATCAATGTTCATCTTTGTCAATGAACTTTCAACAATCGCTTCATCAATTACACCATCGTTAAACACTTCTGCAAAGTCTCGTACACGACGAAATAATCGATTCGCAATACGAGGTGTTCCTCGTGATCTTCGACCTATTTCAATGCTACTTTCCTCATCGATTTCCATTTCATATACTTCTGCTGTTCTTGCAACAATCGTTGCAAGATCTTCTACTGTATAAAATGCAAGTCGGGATACAACACCAAAGCGATCGCGTAAAGGTGCTGATAAATCTCCCGCTCTTGTTGTCGCTCCCACGAGTGTAAAGGGATTTAAATCGATGCGAATTGATTTTGCACTCACATCTTTACCGACGACAATATCAATTTGGAAATCTTCCATCGCCGTATATAAAATCTCTTCTACAGTCTTTGATAAACGATGAATTTCATCGATGAATAAAACATCACCAATTTCGAGACTTGACAATATCGCAGCTAAATCCCCAGACTTTTCAAGAACAGGACCGCTTGTATATTTAATATTCGTTCCAAGTTCATTTGCAATAATCGTTGCAAGTGTCGTTTTACCAAGACCTGGAGGGCCATATAAAAGAACATGATCCATCGTCTCTTGCCTTTTTTTAGCGGCTTCAACAAATACCTTAATATTCTCTTTGACTTGTGTCTGACCGATGTATTGGCTGAGCATTTGTGGACGCAAAGTTAACTCGTCCGTATCTTTCATTTGAAAATCAGCGTCGACTAAACGTTCCAAGTTATCACCTCATTTTCTCAATTATATCATACACTTTACAAAATGTGAAGTTATTTTAATAATCGTGCGAGTGCTTGTTTGATATATTGCCCGACCTCGAGTGTTGCATCAATTTCAGGAAGGACTTTATCAAGTTCTTTCTCGTTGTAACCAAGTGATAACAATGCTTCTTTTCCTTCTTCATTAATCTGAGCCGCAATAATTTTTTGTTCAATACCTGGTTGTACTGTTTTTGACATTTTTCCTTGAAGATCTAAAACAATTTGCGCTGCTGCTTTTGGACCAATTCCAGGGATTTTTTTCAAAAATTTTGCATCACCCGAAACAATAGCATTTTGAAGATGTTCTGTTGTTGTAGCTGCAAGCATTGTCATCGCTACTTTAGGTCCAACGCCCTTAACTGATAACAGTTGTAAAAATAGATTCTTTTTCATTTCTGTTTCAAAACCGAAAATTTGCAGTACATCTTCACGAACATGAACATATGTGTACATCTTTAATGTTGATCCAAGTTCAAATGTATATGGTTCTGGTGTGAAAACATGGTAACTCACACCATTGTTTTCCAGTGCGATAGCATCTGACATAATCGCTTCGCATTTTCCTGAAATTGAATAATACATGACAAGATCCTCCTCTTTTGTTATACTAATAAAATAAGCAGGAGGCCTTTATGAAAACATACACTCTCTACTCTCTTTTTTTTATGAAAAATGTGATTCGGTTATTCTTCATCACATTGATGATTGAATATCTCTTTATTCTATTTTGGTGGAATACAAATCCATATCACCACACATCAACGGTGTGGATGCCTGTTGTATTCACGTTGATGTATAGTTGTTTTATCTTCGTTTTCTATCAGTATCGTTTAAAATATGAAAAAATCAAACTCGATGAATTTACACTCTTTTACTACAAGCAACGATTTCAACTTTCTCACATTTCATTTTATCCTGTTGAAAAACTTAACGATAAAATTCGTATTATCGCCTTTAAAGCTGAAAGTGATAAAACATTTATCTTTTCACTCTTCTTCCAAAAAAAGCGCTACGAACAAATTATCAACTTCCTAAAATTAAACGAAGTTGATTCTTCCACTATTTAAATGCACGTACAAAATAAGTGCTCGCACTTAATACGATAAAATAGCACACAGTAATAACGACCATCAATGTTGATGGCTGTTTACTTAACAAATACACACTTCCGCATACACTATATAAAAGAGCAACAATAACGTAGCTCTTTTTTGCATTTTTCGTACATTCAATATTTAATCGTATTAAATGATATAAATAAAGAAATAATGTGATTAAACTCAGACAAATACCACTTATTTCAATAAGGGAGATTCCATCTTTTGTTTTAAATCCAAATGAAAGCACGTATAAAAACAATGTACTAAACAATGTTGGTGTCTGCATAAGAATAATCCTGCTCACGGGCAAAAGAAAACCAATAATTGCGATAGCCCAATACATATAACGTACTCTTTTCATTATATTTCCTCCTAAAAAAGGGAGAGTTTAACACTCTCCCTTTATATTTTTATGCTTCTTTTACTTTAACGATTGAACGTCCTTTATAAAATCCACATGTTGGACAAGCACGATGTGATACCATTGTTGATTCACAGTTCGGGCATGTTGTCATACCTGGCATCGCCAATTTAAAGTGTGTACGACGTTTTCTTTTCACTGTTTTTGATGTTCTACGAAATGGAACTGCCATGATTAAATCCTCCTATATATACATGTTATTATTTATTATTCACTGAGCTTTTGAGATAAATTTGCAAAGGGACTTTGTTCATTTGCATCAATTTCATCCGGATCAATGATTTGCCATCCTTCACCTGATGCTGCTTCAATCTCACCTTTAACTACCCGCAAAGGTAATATCAGAGAAAGGATTTCTACTAAAACGGCATTCATCGGGATGAAATTTTGCGTCATTTCATACGCAAGCTCTTCTGTTTGGTCATTCAGTTGATTCGTTGTTATACATATCTGCTCATCAATTTGGATTGATACTTCTGTATCTTCCATTGTATTCGCACACTGCATGATTACCATCGGATTCCCTTGAATACGAAGTCGATAATCAGTTGTTGTTCGTGACAAGAGTGTATACGTCACTGAAAAATCAAGAATACGAACGAGGTCTATTCGTTGCAATTTCAATGCATCGCCAATCACTTCACATGTAAGTGATTCGTTATATTCCATTCGATCTAGTGTCATTTTATCGAGTCTCATTATTTGAATCACCGTCCCAGACTTTAATATTATACGTTTTTTGTGCTAAAATGTCAATATAAAACATTTTAAATTTTGGAGGTTCTTATGAAAATTGGTATTATTGCGGAATTTAATCCACTTCACACCGGTCATGTCCATCTTATTAACACTGTTAAATCACAATATCCATCCGCATCTATTTATATTATCATGAGCACTTATTTTACGCAACGTGGTGAACCTTCATTTATCGACCCCTATCATAAAGTGCAACTCGCACTCGCAGTTGGTGCCGACTTCATCTTTGAACTTCCACCTGTATTTTCAACACAGCGCGCTGATATCTTTGCCTCTGGGGCAATTTCCATCTGTCAAAAACTCGAACTTGACGCTCTTGCTTTTGGTGTTGAAAATATTGATTTTTTCACACAATTCAAACAAACTGATAGTCCTATTATATCACCTTCTCAACCTTTTTTACAGCGAATTCACACATTTAATCTTGAACAATCAAAAAATAGCGATTGGCAATCAAGTGCAAATAATATTCTCGCTCATTTTTACATCAAAGCAGCTGAAAATGATTATCCAAATTTACAATTTCTCCCTATCCAAAGACAAGGAGCTCACTTCAGCGAAACACACCTCAACACCAAGTTTGCTTCTGCTTCTGCTATTCGCCAAGCCATTCAACGTGGAAATTTTGATGATATCACTGCTTTTCTTCCGTATCAATCAGCACTACTCGCATCTAATCTTACATGGCAAGATCTCTTCTTTCCATTTCTACACACACTTCACACGCACCCAAATCTTTCGCAGTTTGCTACAGTAGGAAATAGTGGTCTTGATAATCGAATGAAACATGCCACTCATTTAGATACATTCGATACGTTTATGGAAAGCGTCAAAACGCGTGCTTACACACGCACTTCGATTCAAAGAGCGATGCTCTTTATCCTACTCAACATCACACAGCAAGAACTGGATACACATACTCAAACAGCCTACTCAATTCCCCCACGTCTTATCGGGATGAATAAAATGAAAAGCAATGAACTTAAATCAATTTCCCATATCCATCATTTACATGAAATAAATAGACCTGATTACATTGAAACAATTCAAAAATTTGAAAAGATTTATCACCTTCACATAAAAAAGGAGTCTGCTCAGCACTTTCCTTTTATTTTCGATGAAAATATGGCATAATGAGAATTGAAATTTATTAAAAATATGAGGTAACCTAATGTCAGCAGATCAAATTCAACAACTTTTTTTAAAACATGAAAATCCATATACAAAGCAACTTTTCAAAATTGATGAATTACCAACATGTACTTTTGATGAGACGATGGAGAAATTAACACTAGTCTTTCCATTTCCAAAAGGACAATCAGATATTTTTCAAACATTCCAACGAAATGTACTCAAATGTTTAAAGATTGATCACCGTATCCCTTCTGTTAAAATTTTATATGCTGAAGTCCGTATAGATGAAGAAGCAGAAACAGATTCTCCATCCCTCAATCCAAAAGATACACTCAGTCGTATTCAGCAACTCGCATCCCCTCACTTTATTGGTATTGTTTCTGGTAAAGGTGGCGTTGGAAAATCACAAACGACTGTCAATCTCGCTAAAGCACTTCAAAAGCAAGGTGAAAAAGTAGCCATTATTGATGCAGATATTTATGGTGCAAGTATTCAAAAGATTTTAAACAATACTGATAAAGCGACTGCAACGGATCAAACTGTCTTCCCTGTTACAATTGATGGTATCGAGGTTATCTCATCACACATGTTCACACCGAACAACGAGCCAATTGTTTGGCGTGGTCCAATGCTCGGAAAACTTTTAGCACACTTTTTCAACGATGTGTTATGGAGTAGCGATAATACGTACTATTTAATTGACCTTCCACCCGGAACAGGAGACATCCCACTTGATTTACAGCATCTTGTCCCTCATTTAGAAATTATCGTTATTACCACACCGAATAACGATGCAACATTCATCGCTGCAAAATCAGGATTTATGGCTCAAAACTTAAATCAACACATTATTGGTGTTATTGAAAATATGGCTTACTTCATTGCTGATGACGGTACTCGATACTATATTTTTGGCAAAGGTGGTGGTGCTCAAATTGCAATGCAACTCAATGTACCACTTCTTGCACAAATACCAATTATCAATCAAGATAAACCAATTGATACATCACATTATTTTGATCATATCATTGCATCAATCGTGTAAATCGGTAAAGTTTGCACTTTTACATATTTTTGCTATAATAAAACTACATTTAAACGACTATATAAAGGAGGTCTTCACGTGCAATTATCATCATTTGCTCGACGCATTTTACAATTTCTCATTGTAATACTCATCATTACTGCTATTGTAACGAGTATTTCAACCGCACAACCAACTGAAAAAAAGCACATCAGCATCGCACCCGATAAATTAGAAATGTCGAATGTTTGTGATCAAAATAATCTTACCAATTCTTTAAAAAATTATAATTGCTCGCTTTTCTTCCTTTCTCCAAATTCACCAAAACAACCGCTTGATCAATCATTTATGCTTGATTCCAACAACGCCCGTATTTTAGAAGACAAATACTTTGTAAATCCAACACTTCATCTCCAAGAAAACTGGATTCACAAAGATATTGAAGCGCCACTTAAAGAAATGGTTGCAGCAGCAAATGCTGAGAAAATCGATTTAAAAATATTTTCTGCCCTTCGCCTGATCGAAACACAAAAAAGTTATTCCAACTCTTTAAAAGTCCCTGCTGGTCGTGATGAAAATCAAACAGGTTTTGCACTCGATTTTACAATGGCAAAAAGTAGTGGCGCTGTTTTTCAAGTCGAATTCTCACAATCCGCTGAAGGACAGTGGCTAGCTAATAACAGCTATAAATTCGGTTTTGTACTTCGCTATCCAAAAGATAAAGAAGCAATTACACACGTTCAATTCTCACCTTGGCACTATCGCTACTTCGGTAAAGAAATCGCTAAAGAAATGTTTGATAATAAGTGGACATATGAAGAATGGCTCAAGTCTAAAGGAGCACAATTTGAAGCGTAAAAAAACACTGACTCAGTCAGTGTTTTCTTTTATTCTAAAATATTCTTACTTCCTATATACGTTAACATCATATATGCAAGATATAAAATCAATACAAACCCTCCCGCATATAGCATATTTCCAAATTGATCACCACTTGCTAAATAATTAATAAGTGTTTTATTCACTGCGCACATTCCCACAATTGCGCTTATCATTCCAAAAATGAGTGGTGTTAAAAAATTGATGCATATTTGCTGAAAATTTGATCGATTAATGGTCTTTTTATCAACACCAAGTTTATTTAATAACTCATATCGACTTTTACTTTCTTGAATTAATACAAGTTGTTGGATTGCAAGAAGTGTCGCTGATGAAATTAAAAAGATAATACCGATGTATAAAGCGATAAATGAAACAAGCATTTTTGCTTGGTGGTTTGATACATATGTTGCGTATTTCGTATGAGTGCCATAATGAATTTCTTTACTTTCAATTAATTTTTGATAAACTGGTGCTTGTGTTTTAAAATTTTTAAAGTTGAAAACAATTCGTTCTCCATGACTCATATTTTCTGAAACATCTTGATCATTTATAATAAGAAATGAAGAAGTTGCCATCATCCATGAAATTCTATCATCAGCTGACACTTCCTGTTTCAATTTCAAAGTCGCTTGATTCCAAGGGATAAATTCTGGTATTTTTACTTCCTGGCTCCTATCACTAATTCGTTTCGCATTTTGAGCCAGAATATATTCCCCTTTTTGAATTTGAACAGGTTCCTTATTTGAAACCTTGTTAAAATCAGACTGTTTGATTGCAATAATTTTCCCTTGATTTCCTCCTATCATTGGAGAAACTGTATCAAAATCCACTTCACTCATATAGAAAGGAATGTCATATTTTTCATTGTAATATTGGGCATCTAGTAATTCTGGTGGTAATTTAGATTCTTCATCAACTCTTGATATCACATATGAAACATCAAAATAAGTATCAGTATTTGATTTTTCAATCATTTTATACATATTCATTCCACCTGAAAAAATTCCGATTGTCATGAAAAGCATGAGTGAAATTAAGCTCATAGAGAAAAAATGTGTATTCACTTTATGATTAATTTGGCGTAATGTGAAAATGTTTAGTTTTCGATAGTATACATGTTTTACTTTTTGAAAGAACTGAAGAAAAAATCCTGTAATCGAATAAAATAAAAGAAATGTCATAACTATTCCATTAATAATATGATTTCTCAATTCATCTGTTACAGACATTTTAAATAAATCACCATTAATTACTTTAAAATATGAGTATAGTAATCCACTTACTGCAATTACAAATAAAACAAAAGCAAGTTTTGTATTTTTGATTTTCATTTTCTGGTTTTGTTTCTCGCTTTGAATAAGTTGAATCAGTGTATAGCGATTAATTTGAACTGTATTGAAAAGTGCTATAACGATATAAATCACAGCAAAGAATAGCATTGTTTTAAACAGTGCACTCCATGAAAAGACAAACTGAAAACTCGAAAGTTGAACTTCAAAAAATGATGCTGTAATCGATGCCATAAACTGTGAAGCCATTACGCCTAAAAATACGCCAACAACAAGTGAAAAGAATCCAACAAATAATGTTTCGAATAAAATGATAGTTGAAATTTCCCGTTTTTTCATTCCGAGAACTTGATAGATTCCAAGTTCTTTTTTTCTCCGTTTAATAAAGTACGCATTAGCATAAACAATAAGAAAACCGAGGATAATTGCAACAAAAACAGATGTTGTCACCATGAACTTATTCATGAATACAATAGCATCTTGCACAGATGTCTCAAATTTAAAAATTTCTTTTTGTGCCTCAAGTGAGTTGAAGACATAAAACATGACTACTGATAGTAACAATGTAATAAAGTATATGGTATAATCTTTAATACTCTTAAAAAAGTTTTTATAAGCAAGGTTAATCAACATCATGGATATTCCCTCCTAGTATTGAAATCACTTCGATAATTCGCTCAAAGAATTGTTTGCGAGTTTGTGTTCCTTTTTCAAGTGTATTAAATATTTGACCATCTTTAATGAAAATGACACGTTTACAATGGCTTGCCACATATGCATCGTGTGTTACAAGCATAATCGACACACCAAGTTCTGTATTCATCTTTGTAAAGCTTTCAAGTAACAAACTTGCTGATTTAGAATCCAGTGCTCCTGTTGGCTCATCTGCAAATACAATTTTAGGATTTGTTACAATTGCACGCGCTGCAGCTACACGCTGTTGTTGACCACCTGAAAGTTGTGCTGGATATTTATCAAGTACTGATTTAATTCCAAGTGCTTCTGCGACAAATTCAATTCGTTTCAATAATTCGTCAACCGGCACTTTATTAATTGTTAAGGCTAGTGCAATATTTTCTTGTGCTGTCAGTGTATCAAGTAAATTATAATCTTGGAAAATAAATCCAAGATTCTTCTTTCGAAAATCAGAAAGTTGATTCCCTCGTAGTTGTGATACATCTTGATTTTCAATTAAAATACGACCTCTATTTATTTTATCTACTGTCGATAAACAATTTAGAAGTGTTGTTTTCCCACTACCAGATGCTCCCATTATACCAACATAATCACCATTTTCAACTTCAAAACTAATATCATTCAGCGCATGGGTGATATTCGTTTTACTTCCATAAATTTTCACCACATGTTCGACTTTCAATAAACTCATATGTATAACCTCCTACATCTATTTCTTTTCTGTCTCCATCATATCTCTTTTTTCTTCTGATACATATTGATTCTTCTTACAATTTCCTTTCAAAAATGTAAGAAAAGACTATACTCACATATAGCCTCTTTCTTCTTTTCTATCCATTAGTTTCTGATTGAGTGGAATAGTTAATTTTACAGTTGTATATTTCCCCACCTCAGATTCTATTTCTATTCCTAGATATAATTTTTGCGCGAGCACGTGGCATAAATAAAGACCAATACCAGTAGCATTTCCTCTTAAATGACCATTCTCACCAGTATACCCTTTTAGGAACACTTTCTTTAAATCAGATTGAGAAATACCAATACCCGTATCAGTTATTGATAAAACAACAACTTCTTTTCCCTGTTTGGCCGAAAATGTTAACTTCACATCATCTTTTTTATATTTTATTGCGTTGATAATAATTTGACTTACAATAAATTGAAGCCATTTTTCATCGGTATAGACATCAACATCGGTATCTCTTTTTTCAATTGATGCCTGATTTTGAATTAAATAATTGCTATTGAGTTTAAGTGCCTCATTGATTATATTCTCAAGTGACACCTTTCGAATAAGGTAATCCTCGGTTGCGGTTGCGACTTTTGAATAATACAGTACCTGCTCCAAATACTGCTGTGTTCGCTCTAATTCGAGATTCATCTTACTTCTTGTCTCAACATCAACATTCGCTGCAATCATCTGTAAACATGCAATTGGCGTCTTTATTTCATGCAACCACGTGTCAATGTAATCTTGTTGTAACATTGTATGATGACTAAATACATCTACTTGCTCTTTGATATACTTACTCATCACAGTAATCGTTTGATTTGTCAATTCACCTTCCCAAAATGTAGGACGCTCTATGATATCAATGGCAAATTCCTTATCATCCATCGAGGCTAATCGTGAAAATAATTCTTTATAATAGCGTCTTCTTGGTATGTATTCTGATAATACATAAAGACAATTTCCAGTCAGACAAAAAATTAAAAACAATATCAGTATATGATATTCTAACTGAAAAAGAATAAAGAAAGCTACGATTAGAGCAATGAAAACACACTGATACAATACATATTTACCCTGTGACTTCACATATGCAAAAAGGATTTGTTTATCTGTCATTTTATTCATAGATGATATAGCCAACTCCTCTTCGCGTTTCAATAATTTCATCGGTTATTAGTAATTTAAGTTTTTGACGTAATCGTGTAATATTCACCGTCAACGTATTATCATCGATAAATTCATTTGAATTCCAAAGTTGATGCATCAATTGATTGCGTGTAACAATTTTACCTTTGTGATCAAGTAACATTTTGAAAATAAAAAACTCATTTTTTGTCAAAATACATTGTCCCTTAGGACTTGATACTTCAAAATTAGCGATATTCAATCGCAAATCGTGATAAATTATAAAATCAAGGATTTCACTCTTGTTTGCCTTTTTTAATAACAACTCAACTCGGGCGAGTAAAATATTCGGATGAAATGGCTTAGCAACAAAATCATCAGCACCAATATTCAAACCGAGCAACTCATTCATCTCTGAATTTTGACTGGTTAAAATTAAAATAGGCACCGAAGATTGTTTCCGTAATTCACGACAAATATAAAAACCGTCAGTTTGCGGAAGATTTAAATCAAGAATGACCGCATCAACATCATTTGCTAAAATAATATCAACGATATTCTTATAGTCATTTGAAGTTATACATGTGTAATGATTTTTTTTAAAGAAAAGATGTAATTCTTCTGAAAGACGTTCATCATCTTCGACAATAAAAAGTTTGTGCATCGTAAAACCTCCTTGATTATATTATTTCAATTATATCACTAACCAACTCTCTTTTCAATTTCACTTTCCCCATTAAAAAAGTGAACCTGTTATATTCAGTGTTCACTTTCTATTATAATTTTTAAAAACCAGTCCGCTGTAATTGCGTTTCAATTGACTTTTTCGCCTTTTTCACTTGTCCTTTTTGAACGACATTTTGGATAAAACGTTGTTCATTCTGCTCTTGCTTAGTCGATGTCCATCCTGTAAAAAGTACTTCTGTTACATCTTCGCTATTCAATAAAAAAGTCGTCGATTTTTGAATTTCAACATCAGTATTTATTCCATAATAATCAAAATAAACAAATTCTGTTTGCGAAGGTAATACAAATCCTCTTGCTATAATCAAAATTTCTGATTCAATACCCAAAATTTTTACAACACTCCCTGTTGGCAACCAGTTCATCGTTTCCACTTAATGTCCTCCTCCTATACTTTGACGTACTTCCTCAAGTTTGCATGTAATTGTTGCTAATTTATTTTCATAACACTTTATTCGCTCTTCAACTGCATCGTGCGTTTTTCCAATAAGTGCTTCGCTATTATATTGTTTCAATTGGTGTACTTTACATACTAATTCTTGATGCAACATTTCAAGTTGTTTATATTTTTTTAAAGCGCATTTCTTCGCTCCTGAATGAATAAATGCATCCTCAAGTTTATTTAAAATAATAAACATTTCCCTCTTCCTCTTCTCTTTATTTAACCTGCTTACAAATCATTCGTTCCATATTTTCAAACGTTGTTTTAATTTCTTGCACTCGTTTTGAAAAATTTTGTAAATCACTCTCAATCCAAGACAAATCACTCCCAACATCTCTTACCAATTCATGATTAAATCCACGATTCGAATACATAAAATCACGTCTTGCCACACCACAAAATGCATCAATTTTCTGCTTCACGTGATGTTCAATTTCTCCCCAATTCAACGTGACAACATCAGTTACAACACCAAATGATAAACTTCCAACAAAACTCAGCATTTCAGATTTTGTGAATATGCTATACACACAATTTCGAATATATTGATATGTCATATCAAAAAGAACATCTTTCATTCTAATAAATCGATTTACTTCCAACTGAAATTCACTATGAATCATACTTGATGTATCTCCTATCAGCCAGTGCATCTTATCTAGTACATCATAGCCAACTTTAATACTCGAGGTTGATAACACACTCCCAATTTCTCCTTCTACATCGGAAATGAATTGAATACCATCGTGCAGCGATGACAAAATTTGCTTACCAATATTCACAGCCCCTTTATACACATAATAAACTGCTTCTTGTACTCTAGTTGATATTGCATCAATAATATCTTGAGCAAACTGTTTTCCTTGATACAGCTCTGCTGCTATATAACGTCCGACACCATGACAAAAAGTTAACATACCAGAAAATTTAAATATACATCCCTTCATAATTTGCGATGAACCATTTCCCGATACACATGTATAAGGATTCAATAACATAATCAATCCCTTTACTATTTCAAAATCACCTCTTGCTAACAATTCTTCACCATTACCTACCACATGTGAGGCACGAGTTAATTCATCGTAAAATGCATTGCCAGTTGATAAATTCACATTCGGAAATTCTGATACAACACGACCAGAATCATCAATCAAATTCCCTCTTTCATCAAACTTTACATCTTTCATATTGTGTTGATCAATAAGATAATTCCGCTCCAAATTACCAGTCTTTTCACCAAAAATCTTAATCTGCCCTGGAACATAACCACCACACACATTCAACGCCCCACTCAAAGGATCATCACCTGTTTGATAATTAATAATATCTGTTCGATTCACACCATTCCCAAAAATAATCGCTTCCTCATACGGAAGCGGTGCAGGATTAAAATTCACTGCCCTATCACCAGTTGCAAGAGCAACATAATTACTCAAACCACCGCCAAGCGAATGACCAGTCAACGTAATATCACTTCCTGGATTCTCTGAAACGACCCGATCACGAAACAATTTTGCTTGTTCAAATTGACCAGGTTGAATCACACCATAAGACAAATACGAACCAGCAATTTCAACATCCGTTACCACATCACCAACACCATCACTCACATTCGTCCCACCATAAACAATCATAATATTACCACTAGAATCCCTTACTGCCATTGCATCAAAACCATCTGGTGAGTGTTGAATGTTGAGGATGGTGAACTGTAAATCCGTTTCTTTTTTTGTTATTGTTTTTCCTGCTACTAATTCATTTGAGTTATATATTTGATGTACGGCCATTTCATATAATTCTTGTTCTGAAAAATTCCTCATTCATTAATCCCCTTATTCCTTTTTGAAATCATTTCTAACTTGATAAAATTATTCATCTGGATAATCTAAAAATTTTAAATCTGTTTCGAGTTTATTTAAATCTAATATCTCACTATAATAATGAAGTAAAATTGCTGAAGATAGTAAAATATGAGCGATTTCTAGTATTGATATATTTTTAAATGGATGTAAAACATAAGTATCATCTTTATAATCAAAGTTTGCAATAAATGAAATATTCGCTTCACTTGTTCTATGAAACGTTGCACTCAATCCACCATGATTTATTTCACCGTACGGAAAATGAATGCCTGTTAATTTAAAACCTTCAATATTAAATTTCTCTTTAAAATATGTATTAATATCCGATTCAAATTTCAGAAGTTAACTCATCGTTTCCCGACATCAGCTTTTATTTAACGTACTTTTACTTGTACATAGCGCTTCATATTCTTCTGAAAGTGGAGTTTCCCTCAAACCACATCCTGTCTGTAATATAGCAATAAGCGTATATACAATCCCCAACTGTATTTTCTTTATTCCTTCCCCTTATGCTTAAAATAATATTTACCTTGGCACATTTAATTGTATTTATTCATTAATTTGAATCTTCCCATCATATAAATTAATGAATTTTTCAGCACTTAAATCATTAGTAAAATAAAAAATAATTCTTGGTTCTAATATTTCTCTATACTTTTCATTTTTTTCTATAAATTCAATGTATTTAACATATAACGCCTTTATCTCTGATTCTGTTTTTACATATGTCATTGGAGAAAATCTATATTTCTCTATCAATATTTTTTTGTATTTATTAACATAAAAAGTATTCGGTAGTTTACTTTGAAAATTAGCAATAATTTTACTTTTATCATTTTCAAGAGCTTGGCTGTTTGCACCTAAATATGATCTCTTATTTACTAAATTATGCTTTGGAAAATAATTTCCACCTACACCATAATACAACAATCTCTTTTCATCTGAATAAAACCCTAAATTTGTCATATCAAATTCAATTTGATTAATCGGAAACCTTTTAGTAAATTCAGAATCTAATATCGAAAAAGAAAGAGCACTTTGTCCTGCATTTAAATTAATTTCATTCGTTGCTGGTCGTATCTTATACACCCCTTTATCATAATCAAAAGTATCTGTCAACATAACATACGGATCTGATTCTAATTGAAACGTTGCACTCAATCCACCATGATTTATTTCACCGTACGGAAAATGAATGCCTGTTAATTTAAAGCCTTCAATCTTAAATTTCTCTTTAAAATATGTATTAATATCCGATTCAAATTTCGGAAGTTGGCTCATCGTTTCCCGACATAAACTTTTATTTAACGTACTTTTACTTGTACATAGCGCTTCATATTCTGCTGAAAGTG
>JBOFHN010000039.1:0-6590 GCA_051649665.1 Culicoidibacterales bacterium | reverse complement strand
ATTCAGTCACAATATGATATTGAACAAAAGCATTTAATTGACTTTGAAGAATTGAAAGCAAAACAAAATGAAACGACGTTGACATTAGCGACATGGATTGGAAATTACAATCAATTCTTGAATAAAATGAAAGATGATACATATTTACAAGGTATTGAGAACGCGCAACAAAAGGGGCTTAAGGATATTGAATCATTCATTGATGATACAAAGCGAAATACGCTTCAACTTGAGTTGCAGATTAAAGCGGCAGAGTCGTATAAATTAAAAGTTGAAAATTTACGAAATATATACAACATTACTAAAGCAAGTGGAAAAATACAATATTCCACTAATGATTTACAAAACAAAGATGCAAATGAAAAGTTAAAATTGATTGAAAATCAAGTGAATAACTTGATTCAACCAAGTGGAAGTGTTGCAACTGCTCTAAATCATGTAACACAGTTAGCACCCCAAAATATAAAAGAAAAATTTGAAGGAGAATTCGAAAGAGCATGTTCAGCATTACCTGAAAACTTAAAATCAATTTCAAATGAATATGAAATGGCGAATTTTGAGAGCACAAAAACATTTTGTCGTAGTTCAAGTTTTAAAATGGATTCAAGCAACATAGAACCAACAAAAGTACTTTATGAAAAAGAGGTAACTGATGAATGGTCAGGGGCTTCAAAGGAAATCACCACCCATATGATGAGTCCGTATATTAAAGGGACATACAAACGTTATGACAATACAAATTCCAAAATAATATCAACAGGAGATATTTTAGAAAATAATGTAACACATTTTGATGGACCGATTGATTCGACGAGTGTAATACAGACCGTTGTGAAATATAAAGAAATAAAAGAATATCAAGATGGAATTGAAATACCTATTACATATACCCCTGAAAATAAAAATATATTTGAAGGATTTATTCAAGATGATACAGGGGTTCAAAAAAATTCTAAAGTCTTCAATAACTTACTTCCACAAATTGTAAATACTGATGGGAAGGGAACTGTTTTTCGTCCAAAACAAAAAGAAGCAATAGCAAGTGTACAAAAAATCAATGCCCTTGCTCAAGTTTATTATGGGAAAACAGTATCGGATCTTTTATCTGATTATAATGTAAATCAGATAAAGGAAGGGTTTCTTCCTTCAGATAAAAAATTAAATATCACAGGTCAATCGCAAGGAGTACAGAAATTCAGACCATATGCAATGATAATTCCAAATGGTGAAAAAATTGAAGATGCACAAGGGAATATAACTGACGGATCATGGGATGGTTCACTCATTGCTCGAGTTGAAAAGGTGTTTGATTACTCGACATTGAAAAGTGAAGTAACAAAAGCAATTGCAACTCAGTTAAGTAATCATGTAAGTGATGTAATTGTTCAGATGGATAATTATATAACTATCCTTAAAAATTATACAGATGGCGCATTAGACACTTCAAAACTCGCTTCTGATGGTATTCCAATAGAGGGATTAATTGCCCCAGAAGCAAAATATTACCTTGATCGTGATATTTCTCAGGTAAAACAGGGAAGTTATAATGAAACAATTGCTAAAATGAAAGAACAATATAATGCTTGTGAAGCAATAGCAAAAGATGTATCAACGTATAAAATGAAATTTAAAGATTGGATGTCAGAACAAGAGCAACTAGCACGCGCATTTGAAAATCCAATATCTATGCACGAGAGTGAAGGCAAACTCGCTGTACAGCTGAATGAAAATCAAAAGCAATTACTGAACAGTGTAACAGAATTGCAAAAGAAAATTGATAGTCAAATGAATGAAACAAAACAAATTTTGGCATCATCAGATAAATTGAAAAATGATGCAGAAACATCAAAATCCAAAATTGAAATGTATACAACTAAACTTCAAGATACAAAAATGAAATTCGACGGAGCTGTAAAGTCCAATTCGAATTTGGTTAATGAATTTGTTAATAAATATATCAATGCTCAAAATGGAGGTGCGGATAATTCGGAATTTTATCAAAATTATGCTAAACCAGTAGAATTAAAAGGTAAGGATGTATATGGTTCTAACAGTTTAATCACATTCTTTATTATTACTTTGATTACTATTTTTTCTTTGATTGTTGCGTATTTTTTTAATCAGTGGAATATCAGAAGAATTGTTGTGTCAGATCATGAAGAAATATCTATATTTTCAGGATTGACATTACAACTTTGTTTACTTGTTTTAACTGGTATTCTCATCGGAGGAATTATCGGATATATTGGGATGCAATCTCTTGAATTGAAAGATGTTGGAATCAACAGATGGATTATATTAGTTCTAGGAATTTCAACAACACTTACAACGGCATTTTACATGCTCCTTTTACGATTTAAAACATATGGAATGCTGACAATAGGATTAGTATTACTAATGTATTTTATTACAAATGGAGCGCTAGGATCAAGCGGTATCAATAATTCGATGGTGGAAATATTACAATGGTTAAATCCGTTACTTTATTTTGAAAAACCACTCCAAAGTATTATTTCTAATCAAGAGATGTCTTTATTCCCTGTCATACTGGTTTTAACTTCAATTACTATTAGTTCAATTATTATTATTTATATTTTACAACCATTTGCTCATCGACAAAATGATCGAAACACCGGAGATAACTAATAGTTATACATAACACGAGGGAAACTCGTGTTATTCGTTTTAAAGGAGAAAAGTAATAATGAAAAAATATAAAATAAAATTATTTAATAAACGGATAATTATGTTTATTGTGGGAATTGGTCTTGTTTTTATTATTATTTTTAGTGTAAATTGGGTTAATGATATTGTTGTTTCTCAAAGAATAGAAAATGTAACAATTAAACAATATGACGCACCTAAGTCAATAATTGAATTTCAACCAAAGAAGCCAGAAAAACTAACAGTAAACTTAGTTTTCGATGACCAAAATCAGAAAGAAAAAGAAATTCAACAATCTATAAATTTTACCAAAATTAAAAATGAGAGCGATAAGAAAAAGAAACGTAGTTATGATATACTCACTTTTATTACTATCTTAATAAGTGTTGTTTTTGTTTTTTCAATAGGGATATTTTATCACAATATAAGTGGAAATAAAGTAGCGTATAAAATTGAAATGATTAAAAAATAAATGGAGGTTTAAAGTAATGGAACGGCACGGAAATGTAACCGTTGATTTTTCAAAACTTGGTGGTGGAATTAAACATGTTCGAATTCCTTTTCACCAAACAGCACGAGCGCTGATAGAAGAATTAACAGAAATTTATAATTTACAAGAAGCGCAACAAATTGGACAATATCAGTCGTTTAAAGCACTCATTACAGAACAATTTATCCAAGGAAGTCAAACGTTGATTGATGCGAACATTAAAGATGGAGAAATTCTTGTAATTCAAAAATAGGAGGATATACAGTGAGAAAAAATATATTTAAACATAATGGAGAAGAAAAGATAATTCGCCGTTTGAAATTAAACACATTGTCAGTGGAACTAGAAGAAGTTTCGAAAGATATGTATATTTACACATTTCAAAAATCATTGTCAAATATCCGTACTGAAAGTGAATTATTACCGCTTGTTGCCGATGTTCCAGGTCTATCTGATTCGAAATATGAAATAGAAAATGATTTGATTACACTTACTTATTATACACGGCCTAATTCTGTTGCATTTGTGCAATATGAGCAGAAATTATTACATGAGCAATTGCATGTGTTGAAAAATATCGGAAATTTATATACAAGCCATTTAAAGGGCTATACTCATTTGCTACATCCAAATAATTTATATGTAGATGATAATAATATACCGTATGTATTATATCGAGGATATGTTGATGTGATGGAGCCACTAGAGCAAGTAGAGGGAGATCTTGTTCGCCAGTATCAAGCACTGGTATTTAGTCTTTTTGATCTGAAATATGATTTTGAAAGTTTATATGACGGTGCACTAGAATTTGTTAAGAAGACATCATTTCTAGAAAAAGTATATAATGCTCAAACGATGCAAGAGCTTCAAGATGTAATAGCAATTTCGTACCATCAAGAAAAAGAGAGGTATGAAAGAAATCATATCGCTATTTTGAAAAATCGCTATCGTGTATTTCAAAACACAGGAATTTTAGCGATGATTCTCGCTGTTATAATGGTTATTCCTCTGAGTTGGATGTTACTTGCGAAGGGACCATTTGATGATAAAATGGCTACGGCATCAGGGTATTATGCAGCAGAGCGATATGGAGATGTTGTATCAACACTTTCAAGAGAAAATGTAAATGTACTTCCTTTGGCTCAAAAATATATGCTAGCACGAAGTTATTTGGAATTAGAACCAATGAGCAACCAAAATAAGACATCGGCGAAAAAAAGCTTAACATATGATAGTGATCCTCGAGTGTTTCAATTTTGGATATCACTTGGTCGTGATGATTATAAAATGGCTTTAGATGTAGCTAAAAGTATGAATATTGATGCGTATGGATATGTTGCTTCATTTAAAGCAGTTGAAATTATTAAAAGAAGTACAGGGAGTGGAGAACAAAAAGAGCGCGATTTAAAAATATATGAAGATGAAGTGAGGAAATATGAAGAAAAAATAAAACTTTCATCAACATCATAAGAAGAGAAGGGAGAATTAAGTGGCTAGAATTGTTAATATTTATACGAGTTTAGAAAAAAAACAATCAATTATTAAAGATTCAACAGTATTATACAGTGATCTTGTGACAACCGAAAATGGACAAATTATAGTTGATTTTGTGCAAGTTGGAAATGTTATTTCTTCAACAGATAAATTCGGAAATGTCATACAGTTGAAAGAAGGGGAATTAGTTGATAATGGCACTTTTTACTATGTATTATTAGAGGAGAAAAAAATTGCTCGAACATACAGTATTTCCGGCGAACAATTTATTACGATAGGTGGAAGATCTACATATCACTGTGTTTTAAAAAATGTAAATGGGAGTACAAAAATTTTACTTGAACAAAAAGAAAAACATTTAATTATGTACCCAGATCCCGATGTATCCATATATGTGAATAATGTACCTCGAAAAGATAAAACATATCTTTTTCCAGGTGATGTATTAGATATATATGGAGTCGAAATCATCATTCGTGAAAATACAATTGAGATATTAGATGATATTTCAGCAGTGGAAAGTGTATCACTTATTCCTGTTGAAACAGAGAGTGGTCTTCGTATGTTGAATAGAAAATACAAAAGATCACCACGCCTTATCTATCCAGAGCCAACAGATGATTTAGAAATTTCAAATCCGCCAACTGAACCAACACAATCCACAGAATCACTTATAAAAATTATTATCCCACCGATAACAATGGCAACAGTGACAATATTAACTGGGATTTTTATGAATCGTGGTCCATATATGTATGTAATGCTCATTACTACATTTATTACTTTAGGGATGTCAATTACGAATTTTTTTAAACAACGGAAAGAACATAAAGAAAAAGTCGAGAGTCGTATTGATATATATAATCGTTATTTAAAGCGAAAACTTTCAGAAATTAGCGAACAAGTTGCTAAGCAAGCACAATCACGATATTATCATAATCCTGAAAATGAATTGATATTAAAAATGGCCGAAACAGGGAGTTCTCGCATGTGGGAGAAAGCACCCCTTAATCATGATTTTTTAGATATTCGAGTCGGAAATGCACAAATACCTCTCTCATTTCAAGTGAAGTTATATGAGAATGATTTTAGTGAAAAAGAAGATGCCTTACTAGAAGATGCCAAAGCAATTAGAGATCGATTCCTAGTATCAAATTATTTACCACGAACATTGAGCTTAACTAATGGTGCAGTAGGGTTGCTTGGTAGCCAGCATATTATGCGTGAACAAATTGCAATGATTATTAATCAAATTGCATTTTTTCATTCATATTATGATGTTGAAATTGTTCATGTGTATAATGAAGAGGATCGTATGTATTGGTCTCAATTTGATTTCTTACCTCATATTAATTCAAATGTATTACATGCTCGAACAAATATTTTTTCGGAACGGACGCGAGACCAAATACTTACAGGATTTTTCCAAGTTTTAAAAATGCGCCAAAGTGAATTTGAAGAGAAAAAAAATAGTGGTAATGCACTTAATTTCACACCTCATTTTGTACTTGTTATCAGCGATATTAAACAAATAATTGATCATTCAATCATGTCATATTTATCTCATGATATATCACATCTCAGTGTAAGTGTTATTTATGTTGATCGGACGATGAAAAATTTACCTGAGCATGTCACGACTGTTGTTGAATATCGAAATGAAGAAGAAGGTCAAGTTGTTATTGAAAAGGGTGAACTTAAGCAAGATCGAATTGAGTTAGATCATCTTGGGGCGGGTTTTTCAATGGAGAAATTACCGAGAATACTCGCAGGATATGAACATGTACAAACACTTCAATCAAGTATTCCAGAAAAAGTTAATTATCTTGAAATGTTTAAAGTAGATCGTGTTGAAGAATTAAACATTCCGGAACGTTGGAATAGTGGAGAACCGAGAAAGACACTTTCTGTTCCAGTCGGATATCGTGGTTCTGATGATGTA
>JBOFHN010000038.1:0-2798 GCA_051649665.1 Culicoidibacterales bacterium | reverse complement strand
GCATGTATTTCTTCTTGCGTCGCTGTTTGATGCGCATCAAGTACAAGCCATTCAACACCCTCACTACATGGCGGTGTTGTCAGTGACCCTTTGTAATGTTTTCCGCCACCGTGGATGAATGTTGATAAATTAAGTGTTTTTTTCATTTCAGAATGACTGCTTTTTTCATTCCAGTACCCTTGCATTGTTGGCTGTTCACTTGCCTCAATAACCGCACCGATAACTGCTATTTTACCAGTGTCACTTTTATGAACAAAGTGAACTTCCATCGGATAGAGCACACCACCTATTTCATGTTCACTTGGGTTGTGAAAATGAAATTGTACAAGGTGATATATTTCCCCGTTTAATTCGATATCATTTTTACTTCCATTTTCAGGTGTATATTGAATTGTCTGTCCATTGTTTTCACCGGTGAATTTTGTTTCTGTGTAGTGAAATGTGTATGCCGCTTCCCCTATTGGCGCTTCTTTTGGTACATCGATTGGTGATTGTGCTTTGCCTGTTTTACAAAGTGTTGCACCTTCCATCTCACCCCATTCAAATACATTCTTTTCACCTGCATACGTCCAATGTGCTTGGCTTTTGATTAGGTTTGGATTGTATTCTCTGTAGAGTAAATAGCTTGCAATAAGTAAAACAACAAGCGCAATAAGTAAATTTGTATATTTCTTCATGTTCTTTCTCCTAACTGTTTTGGTGCGATTTTTTAATCCAGATGCTTAAAATTGCAACATCTGATGGATTGACACCTGAAATACGACTCGCTTGGCCGAGTGTTTCAGGGCGGATTTGTTCAAGTTTCTGCTTTGCTTCTAGTGCTAAGTTAGGGATTTCATCATAGCGAATGTACGATGGAATCTTTTTAGCATCAAGCTTTATCTGATTTTCTGATAATGCTGCTGCCTTTTGAATATAGCCAGCATATTTCGCTGCAATTGAAGCTTGTTGTGCAATATCTTCACTTACTGAAATTTCAAGGAATACCAGTAAGCGATCAATTTGAATTTCTGGTCGCTTTAATAATTCAAATGCACTTAACCCATCTCGTATTTCACTGCTATTATTTTCTTTTAAAAAAGCTTGCACATGTGGTTTTGGTGTTAAGCGAATTTCTCCTAATTGAGCGATTAAATGTTCTATGCTTTGTCGTTTATTTTCCATTTGGCTTTTGTCTTCGTCGTTTTTCATGCCTGATGTGTACGCAAATTCAAAAAGTCTTAAATCAGCATTATCATGTCGAAGTAACAGACGGTGTTCGGCACGCGATGTGAGTAGACGATATGGTTCTTGTGTCCCTTTTGTCACAAGATCATCAATCATTACACCGATATATGCTTCATTTCGTTTTAAAATAATTGGCTCTTTCCCGAGTGTGGCTAATGCCGCATTCATACCTGCAATAATCCCTTGTCCTGCGGCTTCTTCATAACCACTTGTTCCATTGACTTGCCCAGCAGTATAGAGGCCTTTGATTTTTTTCGTTTCGAGTGTTGCACGAAGTTGCATTGGATCAATTGCATCATACTCTATCGCATATCCATATTTTAAAATTTCAGCCTGCTCAAGACCTGGTATCGAACGAACCATTTTATCTTGGACATCATGTGGCATACTCGTAGAAAAGCCTTGGACATAAATATCAGGTAACTCTGTACTTTCTGGCTCAAGAAAAATTTGGTGTCGCTCCTTATCAAAGAAACGAACAACTTTATCTTCTATTGACGGACAGTATCTTGGACCAACTCCTTCAACATTTCCACTGTACATAGCAGACTCCTGCAAATGTTCACGAATGATATCGAGCGTCTGTGGTGAGGTGTATGTCAAATAACACGGAAGTTGTTCATCAACATCGAGTAAATCTTCATCTCTTGTTTGATTTGAAAATTTCCGCTTAACACGATCTCCTGGTTGAATTTCGGTTTTGCTATAATCGATTGAATCTTTATGCACACGAGGTGGTGTCCCGGTCTTTAAACGAAATAGCTCAAATCCAAGTGATTTCAAACCTTCTGACAAACTCGCTGTTGTCTTTTCACCATGTGGACCAGATACTTCTTTTGAATCACCGACAAGAATCAGCGATTTCATATATGTTCCCGTTGTGATGATTACTTTTTGCGAATGTATTTCTTGATTATTTTCAAGTAGCACACCTTGAATTTCAGCATGATCGACAATAATATCTTTGACTGTCTCTTCAATAACATCGAGGTTTTCCATCTCAAGAAGATACTGCTGTACTTTTCTTGGATACGCAAGACGATCGGCCTGGGCACGCAAAGAGTGAACACCGGGTCCTTTACTCAAGTTTAGCATTTTCATCTGCAGTGCTGTATTATCAGTAATTTGACCCATTAATCCGCCAAGCGCATCAACTTCTCGGACAACGATTCCTTTCGCTGGTCCTCCAATTGACGGATTACACGGCATCGCGGCGATGTTGCTTATCGATGCGGTTATTAGTGCGGTTTTAACGCCAATCTTTGCAGCAGCGTGGGCCGCTTCAACACCAGCATGACCTCCGCCAACAACAATTACATCATATCTTTCTTTCAAAAATGACACCCCCTTTATAATTTAATTACTTATCTATTATACACCATTCAATTCAATGAGTAAAATATATCTGCATCCATATGTAAATATTTATGTACAAAAAAACACCTAGGAAGCTACTCCTAGGTGTTTACCATGTACATAGTATATACATGATCGCGAATCATATATATGTGCACGCATTTCATATCGTTGCAATCAACATAACATGCAGTGCTCACGTCCTCAACAAGAGC
>JBOFHN010000037.1:0-5802 GCA_051649665.1 Culicoidibacterales bacterium | reverse complement strand
TTACTTTTTTTCTTTTCATATGCAACTTCAATACTTAATTCACCTGCAGCGTCCATTTCAATCAATTCTGCTTTATCTGATAAATAAAATTCTTGAATCAATTTCCCTTGCGATGACACCATCACTTTTTTATAGATATCATTAGATTTATTTACAAATTTAATATTCATGTGTTTACTTCTCCATACCTTAATTATCTGTTATTCAACAACTCTTCTATCACCTTTGCATTTGTTTCTTCTACAATTTTGGCTTTAAATTCATCATCCATTAAATTCACAGCAAGACTCTGAAGAATTTTCAAATGTTCATTTCCTTCTCCCTCAGGAACAGCAATAAGAAAAATGAGATGCGCTGGATTTTCATCCAGACTTTCCCATTCAATCCCTGAGGCGCTTTTACCAACAACAACTGTGGGTTCTTTTACCCACGATGATTTCGCGTGTGGTATCGCAATTCCTTCACCAATCCCGGTAGTCGATATCGCCTCTCTTTTCTTCACATCGTCTACATAATTATTTACATCAACCAATCGTTCTTCTATTAAATTCGCCAAGTGATTGATTGTTTCAAACTTCTCTGATGTTTTTAAATCTAAGTCCATATATTTTACATTAAATAATTGTTTCATGCTCTGTCTCCTTTTATTCGCTTACGTATCGATGCTACTATATTTTTTATAATCTTCAATTGAAAATTCATTTCTATTATTTTCAGTATAACATATATTTTTCAATTTCAATAAAGTCAATAATTTTTACAATGTCGTTAAAATGACACTTACTTCTCCTGAAATCATATATGAACCATATCCGGCAGGAATAAAATAACTATCTCCTTTTTGAATTTTAAATTGTTGACTAGATGATATTAATGTCCCTGATCCTTCAACAACTAAAATTGAATTGAAACTTGCTTGTGTAGCTATTAATTGTACATCTACTTTTACATCGTACTTTACACACGTAAAATATTCATTTTTTGTAAGCAATGTTGAAGTGTTACCATCCTGTACTTGAGGAATTCCATCTGCTTCACCATTTTTTCCACTTGGTTTCAGTATTGTCACATCAGCAGCCTTATCCACGTGCAACTCTCTTGGATTTCCATCTGCATCAACACGATCAAAATCATACACTCGATACGTTGAATTCGAGCACTGCTGAATTTCAGCAATCACAATACCTGCTCCTATTGCATGAATTGTTCCTGCTTTGATAAAAAAACAATCTCCTTTTTTCACTTCTACTTTCTTTAAGTAATTACAAATTGTTCCCTTTTCTATGCTTTCTCTAAATTGTTCATTCGTAATTTTTTCGCGCATACCATAATAAAGAATCGATCCTTCTTCTGCTTCTAAAACATACCAAAATTCATTTTTACCAAATTCTCCTTCGTACTTTAACGCATAAGCATCATCTGGATGTACTTGAATACTTAATGGTTGCTCTGCATCAATAAATTTAATCAGTACAGGGAAATTTTGATATTTTTCTCCCTTTTCTCCCCAAACACGCTTTCCTTCTATTTCTAAATATGTCTTAAAGCTACTATTGGTATATTGTCCATTCACAATTGTACTACTTCCATCTTTATGATTACTCATTTCCCATGTCTCTGCTACTTTTGGTAAATCACTTTCTTTATTGTACAAATCAACTAGTTTTCTACCTCCCCATAGATAATCTTTTACAGCTGGGGCCAACTTTAAAATTTCCATCTCATACACCTCTTTCAAATCCTGATTAATAAATAATCTCAAAAGAAAGCCTTTGAACTTTACATTTGAGATTATTTACCTTCTTTTCTTATTTTGTTACTAGATCTACACTACTTGTTCTTTTTTTCTTTTAATGCCTTTTAAATAATTAACCATCAATGCTGTTACTAGTGATCCAATAATAATTGCTATTAAAAACATTACTACACCATCAATACCACCCATTAAAGCTACAATTGGTCCTCCGTGTGGCACTTTATCTGCAACATTTCCAAACATCGCGATATTAGCTCCAACTACTGATCCTACAATTAATGATGGAATAACTCGAAGTGGATCAAGTGAAGCAAATGGTATTGCACCTTCTGTAATACCACAAAGTCCCATTGCAAATGCCGCTTTTCCTGCATCCAATTCTTCATCACTATAATTTTTCTTACTGAGGAAGGTTGCTATACCCATACCGATTGGTGGGATAGCAATCGCTGCTGCAATTGGTCCCATAATTTGTGGATTCCCTGCTGTAATCATTGATACACCAAATAAAAATGCTGTTTTATTTACTGGTCCACCCATATCAAATGCAATCATTGCGCCTAAAATAGACGCTAAAATAATTGAATTAGTTCCTGATAGACTTGCTAAGAATACTTTTAAGCCTTCAAATGTCGCCGTAATTGGTCCACCTAAAACGAAAATGAATAACAAACTCGTCACAAGTGTCGAAATAATTGGAATAACAATAATTGGCATTATTGGTTTAATCATGCTCGGTACATTAATTGATTTAAGTGATTTAGCAATATAACCAGCTAAGAATCCTGTTGCTATTCCTCCTAAAAAACCAGCATTTGCTGTTGTTCCATAAAATGAACCATTCGCAGCAATATATCCACCAATAAGACCTGGCACTAAACCTGGACGATCTGCTATTGAATATGCAATGAAACCTGATAAAATTGGCACCATGAACAAGAATCCAGCCCCACCAATTTTCTCAATTGTCTTCCAAAACGAATCATCTGGAATAGCAAGTCCTGCTGGTGTTGGTTTTCCACCAAATGCAAGTGCTATCGCAATTAATAACCCTGCGACAACAACAACAGGAATCATATATGATACCCCACCCATTAAATGTCTATAAAATGCTGGCTGTTTCGCTTTCAATTCTTTTTTTCCTTCTTCGACACTTTTCATTTTATTAATTTGCTTCTTCTCTACTTGACCATCCAAAAACATCTGAATTAGAACATCTGGTTCCTTAATGGCACGTGCAATTGGACATTCAATAATTGCAAGTCCTTCAAAACGTTCAAGATTTACTGTTTTATCTGCTGCAATAATCACGCCATCTGCTTCTTTAATATCAGCATCTGTTATAATATTTTCAGCACCTGTTGAACCTTGTGTTTCGACTTTAATTTCTACCCCCATTTGCTTTGCCATTTTATTTAATTTTTCAGCTGCAATGTAAGTGTGTGCTATCCCTACGGGACACGATGTGACTGCAAGTAATTTCATATCATTCTACCTCCGTTTACTTTCATAAGTAAGAAATCAGAATTTTTATATTTCTATTTCTTGTCTTAATTATACACATCGTGTAAACGCCTTCATAGTTAAGGTTTTTCCGTTTTAAGCGGAAATAGTTTAACTTTTGTGTATTTAAAATTTTTGCACTATTTTTTGTAATCCTTGAAAATCATTACATTGAAGTATTTCTTGTACAACATCAATATCCGTAATATTTCGATACAAACATTCTAAACATTGCTTCCACTCATACTTATCTTTTGCAGCCATACCAATCAATAACACTAACTGAACTTGTTCTTGACTCCATGTTATTCCTTTTTTCAATGTCGCAACCATAATAAATGACTCTTTTATATCATCGTGCATCACATGAGGAATCGCTACAAGTGAGCCAATTTCAGTACTTGTAAGTGCCTCTCTCTTGAATATATGCATTCTTACTTTCTCATTAATGTAATTCATATCAATTAGTTTTCCAGTCAAAATGTTAAGTAAATTTTCTTTATCTGTAACTACTAATTTTTCAAAAAACAATTCTTCCCTCAACTTATTTAAAAGACCAGTTTTAGAATTATCATCACTGAGCTTTTCTTCAACAAGTCGAATTTCTTCATCATTTAATAAACTTCTAACATAAATTAACTTATCTAACTCTATATCTACATCTATAGTTGAAATAATTAAATCAACATTTTCTAGCACTTCTTCATTTATTTCATACCAAGAAATCGTATCTATGATATTAATCTTATTTTTAAAATGTGCTTCTAATTTAACTTTTAGCAATAGTGAAGTCCCAATTCCTGATGAACATACAATTATGACCTTTTTGGCGATTACTTCTTCTTTCTTGTTATATCTCTCAATTGCTGCTGCAAAATGGAGTGCAATAAATCCAATTTCATCTTCTATTAGCTGAAATCCAAATTCTTCTTTTATAACTTCATTTGTTACAAGCGCTAGTTCTACCGCAAACGGATAATTATTCTTGATTAGTGATAACATTGTGTTTTTCACGCGTATTCCATATCGGGCTTTATTAATTGAAATGCTTAGATGATTTCCTAAAAATTTTACCAGTATTTGATCTGTACTAAAATCAATATTAAACACTTCGTTAATGGAGTTCAGTATTTTATTTACAATATCTCTTTTTTCTACTTCATAAATTTGTTCTGCATCATTTCCAAAAGTAATATAACTACTCGATATAATATGCTTTGTCATATACAAAACTTCACTCTGCATAAGATGAACATCTAAAAATTGCTCTATATCACTACAAATATTTTGCGTCACTTTGAATTTGGGTTCTTTTTCCAAGGCTATACTTGCTTCTTCATCGTACAAAAGATATTTATGTTGCGTACTTCTAATCAATATAATATTCAAATAAGATTTTAAATCATTATATGCAATATCTGAAATTCTAAAATCAAATTTTTTCATATTTGATTTTAAAATATCATCTAAAGTCACTTCTTTCTCACCAATTATTTTCATTAAGAGCTTAGATACTTCAGATTTGATTTCTTCATTCTGAGCTGCAATATAAGCATGAATACAACTTCGAACATTTTCTTCCTGACCTGTAATTTTAAGACCTTTATTTCCAACTTTTTCTATTAAAAGATCGAAATTTAATAATTTAGCTTTTGCAAGTTTCAAATCATTTTTTAATGACGATAAACTCACATATAGTACATCAGCTAACTCATTTTGTGTAACAGCTTCTATACCTGTGAGCTCATTTATTAATAACTGAACAACTATATATTCTGCTCTCCCTAACGTTGATAAATTTTGAGTATCAAATTGATTTTTTCTCTTAGTGTAGAAAGTACTAAAAATCATTTCATCTAAAATTTCAATTTTATACCCTTTTGCTTTTTCACAAATAATAATTGCTCCACTATTTTTTAATATATCATTCAATTCTTTTATATCACTTCTAACAGTTCGCTCTGATACACCTATAATATTGCAAATTTGCGTACCAGTAACGACTTTATCAACACTGAGTAAGATGTCTAAAATTTTCTGCATTCTTAAACTAAACACGATTTTTACCACCTTTATGAAGTCGAATATTACTTTGATTTAAGTTACTACATATCTTCTAACTATATAATGCTATTTATCGTATTGTTAAAATTTCTTTCTATTATAGCAAATTTAAAATTACATTTCTATCTTAATAAAAATTGATTTTTTAATTGCACATTTTAAATGACAATACTATAAAAACAACTCATTATGTGCGCAAATATATCATTTGTTTCTAAATAAAAAAGTGTTGACTTAAATCAACACTTCTTACTTATTTATCCAAGATACGCCAACACCGTGTGGTCCGATATGTGCACCCACAACAGGTGATCCTACTGCTTCAATAATTTCTACGTCGGGAAACTTCACTTGTAATGCCTCTCGCATCATTTTTGCAAGTTCTTGATCATCTGGATGAATAAGCATTAATCGGTTTACACCTGTTGGTATTTGACCTATAACATGCGTAATTGCTTTTTTCAATGTTCGAATTTTAT
>JBOFHN010000036.1:0-4404 GCA_051649665.1 Culicoidibacterales bacterium | reverse complement strand
TTCGCTATGAACGCCCACAAGCAGGACGTCAACGTCAATTCCATCAATTTGGAATTGAAGCACTCGGAAGTACAAATCCAGCAATTGATGCTGAGGTGATTGCACTCGGTGTTGATATTTTAAAACGTCTTGGTTTGTCAAAATATAAAGTTTTAATCAATTCACTTGGGGATGATGTTTCTAGAAAAGCATACCGTGATGCACTCATTGCTCATTTTGAACCACGAATTGCTGAAATGTGTACAGATTGTCAAACACGTCTTGCGAAAAACCCGCTGCGTGTCCTCGATTGTAAAAAAGATAGAAATCATGAACTGATGCAATCAGTACCTGAGATGATCGATTATTTATCAGAGGAAAGTTTGAAGTATTTTGAACAAGTGAAAACATATTTAGATATTCTTGGTATTTCATACGAAGTTGATAAAAATATGGTACGTGGTCTTGATTATTATACGGAAACAGTTTTTGAAGTTGTTTCAACTGATGATGCTTTTGGTTCGCAAGCAACACTTTTTGGTGGTGGACGTTATAATCGAATGATTGAAGAGCTCGGTGGACCAACAATGCCAGGAATTGGTTTTGGTATGGGGATTGAGCGAATGATGATTGCACTTGATTTATTAAATATTGATATTGCTGAAAATAATCAACTTGATGCTTATGTTGTGAGTTTTGATGCAGATGATCTAAGTGAACAGTATGTATTTTCAGTGCTCAATACACTTCGTCAAGCTGAATTGAAAGTTGAACGTGATTATTTAGGACGCTCATCAAAAGCACAGTTGAAATCGATTAATCGATATTTACCACGTTATGCGATTATGATAGGAAGTACGGAAGTAGAAAAGAAAATAATCACTTTAAAAAATGTTGACTCAGGTGAACAGATGACATGTACGATAGATGAAGCAATTGCATTGATGAAAGGAGAATAACGATGTTGAATGTAGTACAAAAAGAAAATATTTTTGAATTTTATAATGAGGATAATACTGGTGTTGGAAGTGTAACGACAAAACTAACACAAGATACAATCACGATTGATTCTGTATATACTGTTCATGAATTTCGAGGGCAGGGGATGGCCCGATTAATGATGGATGGTGTATATCAATATGCTCAAGAAAATAAATTGGAAATAATACCAGTATGTTCATATGCAGTAAGTTATATGGAAAAGAAAGGACATGAATAATATGAAACGAACACATTATTGTCATCAGTTACGAATTGAAAATGTAGGAGAGGAAGTTGTACTAAAAGGTTGGGTTAAAACTTCTCGTAAACTTGGAGGACTTTTATTTATTGACCTTCGTGACCGTTTTGGTATTACACAACTTGTTATTCGACCAGAAAGCGATGTATTTACCCTTGCTGAAACAATCCGCAGTGAGTATGTAATTGGAATTTCAGGAAAAGTAATTGAACGTGAGAGTAAAAATAGTAAAATGGAAACAGGTGATATTGAAATTGAAGTATCACAACTTGAAATTATTGGTAAATCAGAGACAACACCGCTTATTATTGATGAGGAAACTGATGCGTTAGAAGAAACACGCCTTAAATATCGTTATCTTGATTTACGACGTCCAAATATGCAACGCAACTTAATGCTTCGTCATCAAATGAATCGTGCGTTTCGCAATTTCTTTGATCGTAATGATTTCGTTGAAATTGAAACACCAATCTTCTTAAAGCCAACACCAGAGGGGGCACGTGATTATCTTGTTCCATCACGTGTTCATAACGGAGAGTTTTTCGCACTTCCTCAATCACCGCAAATGATGAAACAACTTCTTATGATTTCAGGATTTGAACGTTATTATCAAATTGCGCGTTGCTTCCGCGATGAAGATTTACGTGCTGACCGTCAACCTGAATTTACACAACTTGATATTGAAATGAGTTTTGTTGAGCAAGAAGATGTTCGTGATATGATGGAAGATGCAATCATCTATATGATGAAAGAAGTCAAAGGCATTGAAGTTGCAAAACCATTTCCTACATTAACATATAGCGATGCGATGGAGCGTTATGGTCTTGATAAGCCAGATACTCGTTTTGAAATGGAACTGCTTGAAATGACAGATCTTGTTAAAGAAAGTGGTTTTTCAGTATTTGCATCGGCTGATAAAGTAAAAGCACTAAATGTGAAAAATGCAGCAGACAAATATTCGCGTAAGGAAATTGATCGTTTGACTGAGTATGTTAAACGTTACCAAGCAAAAGGACTTGCATGGATGAAGTATGAAAATGATACATTTGCAGGACCGATTGTAAAATTCTTTACAGAAGAAGAACTTGCTACATTTAAAACACGCTTAAATGCTGAAAACAATGACTTATTGCTCTTTGTTGCAGACAAAAAACAAGTTGTATTTGATGCACTTGGAAATCTTCGTAATTTACTTGCAAAAGAACTTCAATTAGCAGATCCAAATCAATATAATTTCCTCTGGGTAATTGATTGGCCACTCTTTGAAAAGGATGAGGAAACAGGACGACTTGTTGCAGCACATCATCCATTTACAAAAGTGAATGAAGACCATCTTGAAACCTTCATGGATAAACCAGAAGAAGCAATGGCACAAGCCTATGATGTTGTGTTAAACGGATATGAAATTGGTGGAGGATCAATCCGAATCAATGATCCAGAACTTCAACGTAATATGTTTAAAGTGATGGGGTTCACAGAAGAAGAAGCACAATCACAATTTGGTTTCCTCATTGATGCATATAAATATGGTGCACCAAACCATGCTGGAATTGCCCTTGGACTTGACCGTGTCGCGATGATTTTAACAAACAGTGAATCAATTCGTGATGTCATTGCATTCCCGAAAACAGCCTCAACACGTGATCTCATGATGGATGGTCCAGTGACTGTCAGTCAAAATCACCTTGATGAACTGGGGATTGAGATTAAGAAGTAATATAGTAAAAGCGAATCATCTGATTCGCTTCAGACTGCTGACAAAAATATAAGCATGAGATTATTCTCATGCTTTTTATTTATTTTTGTTTTTTTGCAACATAGATCGTTAAAAGCATTGCAATAAACACCATAAGTGCTGCAAAGATTGGTGTGAAAGAAAGAGAAAGTGAATCGCTAATAAATCCACCGAAATATGATCCAAAGGCAATCCCGATATTAAAAGCTGAAATATTGAGTGCTGATGCGATATTTGTTGCATTTGGAGCATCAGATTGAGCAAAATCGAGTACTTGAAGTTGAAGTCCTGGAACATTCATAAATGCAAAGAGACCAAGTAAAAGAAGATTAAGAAGCCCAAAAATCATTGTGTTTTGTGTGAAAAAGAGAATGAAGAGCGTAAGTGTTTGAAGTAAAAACATAATTGAAAGTGCTTGGAGTGGTTTCTTGTTAGAAACTTTTCCACCAATTGTATTCCCGATTGCAATCATCAGTCCATAAGCAACTAATATAAGAACAATATGATTTGTTGAATATCCCATTTTTTCAAGGAGTGGAGAAATGTATGTATACACAACGAACGTTCCACCGTAGCCAAGTGCAGTAATCAAAAACATTAAAAGAATACGTGAACTTTTAAAGATTGAAGTAATATCAGAAATACGGGTTGTATCAGGTTTATTTAAGTTGCGTGGAACATAAAGCATAATCGTAAAGATCGCAATAAGACCAAGCAGGGTGATTGCTAGGAATGCAAATCGCCATCCTGCAATACTTCCAAGCCATGTACCAAGTGGGACCCCGGTTACAGTTGCAACTGTAAGACCTGAGAACATAATTGCAATTGCTGATGCTCGTTTTTTCTCATCAACAACATCGGCTGCAATTGTTGAGGCAATAGACATAAAAATACCGTGTGCAAGTGATGAAATAATCCGTCCTAAAAGTAAAACTGAAAAGGAGAAACTGAGAAATGCAAATGTATTTCCAATAATGAAGATAAGCATTGTTGCAAGTAAGAGATGTTTTCGATTAAAACGACTTGTAACCGCTGTTAAAATTGGTGCACCAAAGACTACCCCAAGCGCATAAAATGATACTGTCAGCCCTGCTGTTGTGAGAGAAACTGAGAGATCAGCTGAAATCATCGGTAAAAGACCAACACTAATAAATTCAGTTGAACCGATTGCAAATGCACAGAGTGCAAGTGAAAAAAGAATAAGATTAACATGTTTGTATTGTTTCATAAAAACCACCTTTATAAATATTTGTTACGAAAGTAGTATAGCAATATCATTTTCACTTGACAATTACGCACTTTAAAGTTGTGTAGTTACCAAAAAGTAACGATTGACAGTAATCAAATTGACTTCTATAATAAATATAAGAAAGGTGGATGTTTAATGAAGCAATTTCCAATCGATTATACACTTTCAAAAATTGGTGGCAAATGGAAAATTATTATTTTA
>JBOFHN010000035.1:0-2329 GCA_051649665.1 Culicoidibacterales bacterium | reverse complement strand
AGATGTTTTTTCTTTGTATGAATCTCGTTCTTTTGTCACTTGTTGTAATTGATTAAATAGTACGTACCCAGTAAAAAGAAGTGCTACGACTGTAAGTGTAATAATAAACGTTGTTATAAATTTTTTCATTATATTCTCTCCTTAATTTATCACGTTTTGCTCTGTAAATAATTCATAATGCTTCATACTTTATAATAATTATTTTAATCAAATTGTAACATAGACATATTAAAAAGACAATTAAGGGACATTTTTAATATTGCGCCCTTTTCACCAATTGTGTACAATGATAACATATAGTTTATATTAAAGGAGATATTTATGAAGGCTACTTTGTTTTCAGGTCCAAGAGAGCAGTATCAAACGCTCGCAAAAGCAATTCGAGAAGACTTACACCAAACACCCGAACTTGGTTTATGTGAATTTAAAACAGCAAAAAAAATTCGCTCATATTTACAATCGTGGAATATCCCTTATTCTGAAATCATCGAAACCGGAACACTTGTTTATTTTGATTTTGGACACTCCTCAACACGAGCAGTTCGCGCTGATATTGATGGACTTCCAATTCAAGAAGAAACGAATCTCCCATTTCAATCACAATACGAAAATCGCATGCATGCATGCGGACATGATGGTCACACCACAAACCTCCTCTTACTCGCAAAAAGATTGAGTGAAGTAAAAGACCCTTCTCTTTTCCCACACAACATCCTACTCATCTTCCAACCAGCAGAAGAAGGACCAGGTGGGGCTAAAATGATTGTGGAAAGTGGCGTATTTGAAACATATAACGTAAAATCAGTTATTGGTTTACATTTATTTCCTGGTCTTGAATTTGGTAAAATCGGGACTCGTCCTGGGCCGATGATGGCACAAAACGGGGAATTTGATATTGTTATTCATGGAACAAGCAGTCACGGAGCTCAGCCTCATGATGGTGTTGATGCGATTACCATTGCTGCTAATCTTATTCAATCATATCAACACATCATTTCAAGACGAATCAATCCACTTGAGTCAATTGTTATTACAATCGGGAAAATTCAAGGTGGTGATGCAAATAACATCATTGCAAATAAATGTACTCTATCAGGAACTGTTCGTACTTTTTCAACTGAAACATTTCTTAAAATTCAATCTGAGATGAAGAAAATCAATACTGGTCTTGAGCTACAATATGGTTGTACTATTGAATTTTCTCTTCCACCGATGTATCCTCCCGTTATCAATGATAACAATCTTGTTGATACACTTAAGCAAATAGCATTGGCTAATTTTGTTGAACTTGATCCATACATGCTTGCTGAAGATTTTTCATATTATCAAGAGAAAGTTCCAGGGATTTTCTTCTTCCTAGGAACGAATGACGGAATCAATACACATCCTCTTCACAGTCCTTTTTTCAATTTTAATACAGATATATTACTTACAGGAAATGAAATATTTTATCAATTTTTACAGAAAAAGTAATATTCTCAGTGCATTATTTTTGCACTTTTGTTAATTTGACGATATAATAAATTCAACCATTATCTTCAGGGCAGGGGGAAGTTCCCGACCGGCGGTAAAGTCCGCGAAGCGTTATGCTTGATCTGGTGTAATTCCAGAACCGACAGTAAAGTCTGGATGGAAGAAGATAATCATACTTTTTTAGTATGTCGTGCCCTGATTTTTTTCAGGGCTTTTTTGATAGATAATGGCCTTTTACAAATTTATAGGAGGTTTTCATGAAACTAAAATCACTCACTTCAAAAGAACTCACACTTACAGCTTCAATGGTGGCACTATCATTTATTTTAACTTTTTTAGAAATTCCATTCAATCCTGGTATGGGGTTGAAAATTGATTTTGCCTTGGTACCTATTATCGTAATTATCGTTACTGTCAATCGTTACGCTGGTCTTGCTGCACTCCTCATCCAATTCTTGCTCGTCTTTTTTAGAAATCCAGCAGGGTGGCTCTTCAATGCAGTTGCATCAATTTTTTTCATCATTCCACTTATCATTATCCTTTACACGATGAAAAAATACGACACTACTAAAGCAAAATTCACCATCGTATTTGCTTTAGTAGTTGCAACGATTACAACAGCAATTATTACGACATTAATAAATTACGCATTTCTCATTCCACTTCTCTTTCCGAAGTTCATATTATCACTCCCCCAATCATTTGAACTTTACCTTCCTTTTAATCTATTAAAATTTTCCCTCGTATCCATTTTGGCATATATTATTATTCCTCAAATCAGAAAATATTTTACAATATAAAACAAAAAACTGAACACATAAAGTGTTCAGTTTTTTTAAGCTGTCGTAATAATGGT
>JBOFHN010000034.1:0-32799 GCA_051649665.1 Culicoidibacterales bacterium | reverse complement strand
GATGTTGATCCTACAGCTAAAATTAAAGATATCACAGTTGGTATGCAACAACGTGTTGAAATTTTAAAAATGTTGTACAAAGATGCCGATATTTTAATTTTTGATGAGCCAACAGCTGTATTAACACCACAAGAAATCGAAGAATTATTGAAAATTATGAAAACACTTCGTGAGCAAGGGAAATCGATAATTTTAATTACCCATAAATTAAGTGAAATTAAAGAAGTTGCCGATCGTTGTACAGTCATTCGTCGAGGTGAGTATATTCAAACTGTTGATGTTGCAAATACTGATGAAGCATTAATGGCTGAACTCATGGTTGGTCGTAAAGTAAGTTTTGAAACAGAAAAAACAGAAGCGAATCCACAAGAAGTTGTATTACGCTTGAAAAATTTAAAAGTTGAAGATTCACGCGGTATTGAAACATTAAAAGGTGTAAATCTTGAACTTCGTGGTGGAGAAATTCTCGGAGTTGCCGGAATTGATGGAAATGGACAAAAAGAACTTGTTGAAGCGATTACGGGACTTGCAAAATCAAGTCACGGTGAAGTTATCATTGAAGGAAAAGAAATTCAAAATTTATCAATTCGTGAGCGTACAGAAAGCGGTATTGGACATATTCCAGAAGATCGCCATAAACATGGACTCGTGCTTGATTTTAGTCTTCGTGAAAATATGATTTTACAATCATATTACAAAGAACCATTTAGTAAACGTGGATTTATCGATGTAGCAAAATCAGTAGAATATGCTGAAGCGAAAATCGAAGAATACGATGTACGTAGTGGTAATGGAATAAAATCAGTGACACGCGGAATGTCGGGTGGGAATCAGCAAAAAGCAATTATTGCACGTGAAATGAGTCGTGAACCAAAACTACTCATCGCGATGCAACCAACACGCGGACTTGATGTTGGAGCGATTGAATTCATTCACAGTCAACTTATTAAAGAACGTGATAAAGGGAATGCGGTATTACTTATCTCATTCGAACTTGAAGAAATCATGAATTTAAGTGATCGAATTGCAGTTATGTATGATGGAAACGTTATTGATGTAATTGATCGCAAAGATGCAACACGTAATCAACTTGGATTACTGATGGCGGGTGTGAAGGAGGTATAAAAATGAAAAATAATAACAACGCGAAATCAATGGTGCTTTCAATAGCACTCCCGCTTGTACTTTCATTTGTTGTAACAATGGTGTTCTTGCTTAGTGTAGGGAAACCAGTTATGGCAGTATTTGAAGGTATGGCAGGAACACTTTCACAACCTGAACATATTGGATATTGGCTCGTTACAGTTTCGCCACTTATATTTACAGGGGTAGCTGTAGCACTTGCGTATCGAAGTGGTTTATTCAACATTGGTGTTGAAGGACAATTTATCTTCGGGAGTACACTTGGATTATATGTAGCACTTAAACTTGAAACAATGATGCCAGGAGGACTTACATTTGTATTGGCACTTCTTGCAGGGATGCTTGGTGGTGCACTTGTTGCAGCTGTACCGGGTGTGTTAAAAGCAGTGTTTAAAGTAAATGAAGTGGTTGTATCAATTATGATGAACTATATTGCGATGTACTTTGCAGGATGGATTGTTATTTCACAACTTGGTCGCTTTGATGATCCATCACGTTCTGAAACGGCGGCAAAAACAATTGAATTTGTTAATTCATTTTCACTTGGTGGTATTAATATTCTTGTTATAGCACTTGCAGTTCTTTTACTTGTCGGTTATTATGTACTTATTTCAAAAACTACATTTGGTTATGAACTTCGTGCCTCAGGTTTAAATGGAAATGCTGCTCGTTATGCAGGGATGAATGTTGAAAGAAACGTTATTCTTTCGATGATTATCTCAGGAGCAGTAGCTGGAGCTGGTGGAGTTATTTACACACTTTCTACAACAGGATTTGTATCACAACTTTCACAGTTCACAGGAAACGGTTTTACGGGAATTGCCGTAGCACTTCTTGGTCAAAGTACACCAATTGGTGTGGCGATGTCAGGTCTTTTATTCGGTCTTCTCAATGCAAGTAGTGTTACGATGCCATTTGGGGTATCAAAAGACATTCTTGCGATTGCGATTGCACTGATTGTATTATTTATTTCGGCACAGCCAAAAATCAAAAAATATTTTGATACAAAATTTGCCTTGAGAACAGAGAAAGGAGTTGTGAAAAATGGGTGATTTAATTTCACAAATGCTCCTTGTTGGAGTACCGATTATTTTAGCAGCGTACGGTGGACTTGTCAGTGAACGATCAGGTATTGTAAACATTGGTCTTGAAGGTATCTTTATTACTGGTGCATTTTCAAGTGTTCTTTTCTTGAGTATTGCAGGACCTGTATTAGGCGGAGCAACACCATATCTTGGTCTTCTCGTAGGAGTTCTTGCAGGGATTTTATATTCTGCACTTCATGCAGTACCAGCGGTATCACTTAAAGCAGATCAAATCATTTCAGGAACAGCATTGAATATGCTTGCACCATCACTTGCTTTATTTGTTGTTAATGCATTATACGGAAGTTACGATATGCCACTTACAAATACTGATACAATATTTATCCGTACAGAAATAGCATCAGGAATTACAATGTACATACCGGTTATTGTTATCCTTGGACTTGTTATGGCATTAATTATCTACCTTTTATTCTATCGTCCATTTGGACTTCACCTTCGTGCATGTGGAGAAAATCCGAGTGCAGCAGATTCAATGGGAATCAATGTAGCTAAAATGCAATATATTGGTGTATTGAGTTCAGGAGCACTTGCTGGTCTTGGTGGAGCAATTTATTCTTTGACAGTTGGTCAAGGTTTTGCAGCACCAACGACAGTAACAGGTTTTGGATTCTTAGGACTTGCAGCACTTATTTTTGGTAAATGGAAACCACTTAATACATTGTTTGCAGCGCTTTTCTTCTCATTTGCAACAGCACTTGGATCAAAAGCAGGAGTTCTTTTCCCAACGTTACCTGTTCCAGGTTTATTCTGGAGTATGTTCCCTTTTGTAGTAACAATTGTGGCACTTGTGATTTTCTCACGTAGTGCAGTTGGACCAAAAGCACTCGGTGTACCTTACGATAAAGGTGCTCGTTAATAAAAATGTTAAAAGCTCGATTCTTATCGGGCTTTTTTCATATACTGAAACGTGGTATAATAGTGTGAGATTAAATTGAGGCGGAGGTAGAAGATTATGCAAACTAAGTGGTTGGTATTGAATTTTGATAAAACGACTGTATCAGGTAAATTATATAATGCATTCCAAGAAGAGCATGTATTTTCATTTGAAGCACAGGGGCAAACGAATTATGAGATGATGCTGAGTGTAGCACATCAATTACAAACACAGTGTGATATGAACTTACTTGGTATTTTTGTGACGTCAACTGAGTTAACAGAATTGAGACGAGGAATGGTTGATTTTGGATTTGAATTGTATGATATTACAACAGATTTGATGGAAGAGTTGAACATCGTTGTTACAGTGCAAGAAGAACAAATTCCATTTTCAGATGTGTCAAAAGTATTGCAGGATGCAAAAGATAAAGCAACTTGGGAATTAAATTATTATGGCTATCTTGCTGGAAAACAAAATCGATCTCAAGAATCTTTGTTAAGTGTTGGGAATGGTTATATTGGTGTTCGGGGATGTCTCAGTGAACAAAAGTCCTCAGATAATCATTATCCGGCAACATACATTGCTGGAATGTATAACAAATTGACAACGAAAGTGGCAGATCGTGATGTTGAAAATGAAGATTTTGTAGCACTTCCAAACTGGACGTATATGCAATTTGCAATTGATGATGAAATTATTGAAATCAAAGATGAGATGATTAAAGAATTAAATCGAACACTTGATTTCAAAAGTGGTGTGCTTACAATTGAATTATTAATTCAAGATGAAAAAGGTCGACGTACACGAACAATTACTAGACGTACAGCTTCATTTTCAAAGATGCAACTCGTGGCACAGTCATATACAATTATTCCTCAAAACTACAGTGGTTGTATTCATCTCGCATCAATTGTTGATGGTGATATTCAGAATGCAGGAGTTGAGCGCTATCGCAGTCTGAATTCTCAACATTTAACAAGTCATCGTACAGGCGTTGAAGGATCTCAAGGCTATATGTATGTTGAAACAACACAATCAAAATTCGGTGTATTTATGCCATTTAAGCACAATGTTCTAGCACAAGGTGTAACCGTTTCAGCAACATCGAATGCAACATCAACAACAACAGTTTTTTCACGTCAAAATTCAGCACTCGAGCCATTTACAGTTGAAAAAATTGTAACGCTTGTCACATCGAAAGAAGTAACAGGAGATTTGGGAACAGTTGCTTATCCAGTGTTACATTCTGTTCAGTCATTTGCTGAAGTTGTTGCTGAAAATGTTCAATCATGGAAAAACAACTGGACTGAAGTCGATATTCAAATTGATGGTGATATTCTTTCTCAAAAAATTCTTCGCCTACATACGTATCATCTATTACTTTCAGCCTCACAAAACAATGAAAGACTTGATGCCTCTATCACAGCTCGTGGTTTAAGTGGAGAAGCGTATCGCGGACATATTTTCTGGGATGAAATTTTTATTCTTCCATTTTATAATGTACACTATCCAAAAACGGCGAAACAGATTTTAATGTATCGTTATAATCGACTTGATGCAGCACGTCAAAATGCGAAAGCACACGGATATACAGGCGCGATGTTTCCTTGGCAGAGTGGACATAGCGGTGGTGAGGAAACACAAACATTTGCACTGAATCCAATTACAGGAGAATGGGGTCCAGATTATAGTTCGTATCAACGTCATGTTTCACTCGCTGTTGCTTATGATGTTTGGCAATATGTACATGTTACAAATGATTGGGACTTCATGAAGATATATGGTGCTGAAATGATGTTTGAAATTGCTCGATTTTGGGCTTCGAAATCTGTATTTAATGAACAAACAGGTCGATATACAATTGATCAAGTTATGGGTCCTGATGAATTTCATGAAGGTTATCCAGGTCATCATGGTGGTGGTGTGCGAGATAATGCGTATACGAATATCATGGTTGCATGGTTGTTTGAGAAAATCCGAACAATTGGTGTGAAGATGGGACGTGAATTTCCAGAATTTGCAAGAAGAATTGAATTATCAGAAGCAGAATATACCAAGTGGCAAGATATTAAAACGAAATTAAATATTGTCATAGATGAACAGGGAATTATTGCGCAATACGATGGATATTTTGATTTGAAAGAACTTGATTGGGAATTTTATCGTAATAAATATGGAAATGTATATCGAATGGATCGACTGTTAAAAGCAGAAGGTGAATCAGCAGATGATTACAAAGTGGCCAAGCAAGCTGATACACTCATGACATTTTATAATTTAGATCGCGATGTTATTGAAAATATTTTTGTTCAGCTCGGATATACGCTACCAAGTAATTATTTAGAAGAAAATTTAAAATATTATCTCGCGAGAACATCACATGGATCAACACTTTCGCGCATAGTACATGCTAAGTTAGCTAAGATGATTGATGATGAAGCATTGAGTTGGCAATTGTACAAAGAAGCGCTCGGAAGTGATTATAAAGATATTCAAGGTGGTACAACAGCAGAAGGTATTCATAGTGGGGTAATGGCAGCAACGCTTGATGTGGCGATGACGACATTTGCTGGTGTCAATACACGAAAAGAGATACTTGAAATCGCGCCTAAATTGCCAGCACATTGGAATCAAATCCAATTTCAAGTGATGTTTAAGGGTGTACGTTATTATTTTAATATTCAACGAGGAGTTATGGAAGTCATTGCTTCTGAACTTGCTCAAATAAATGTTCATAATCAAACATACGCAGTTGGTCCAACAAAACAAACAATACAATATTAGAAAGAGTTCACAAAGTGGACTTTATAGAGGTGAATTTATGCGACTAGAAGTTCGTATTACAGCAGAAGAAGGACGTCTCCAAAAAGATTACCGAAAATTATTTATCGGTTTGGTTAAACGTGAATTAACAGAAAATGATGCAAATTATATCTTTCCTAAAAATAATGAAAAACAGCCACCGTTTACGTTTGCACTCCTTTTACCAAAAGGGACAAAGTTTGAAAAAGAATTTATCGTACTTGGTGAAAGACAAATCAAATTAACATTTTCAACAAGTGATGAGCGCGTATATAAAGCGGTATTTGATGTTTTTATGAAATTAAAAGGTCAACGTCGTCAATTCCGTCAAATTCTTGAGCAAACGATGTATTTCAGCGGAGTTTCAGCAATTCAAACACCGCCGATGGGACAAAGTGAATTAAAAGAATATCAAATTATCTCACCCATTTTAGTTCGTGAAATGCTTCCACATTTTAAAGAAGTGTATTATGAAATGAAAAAACAAGGTGACAAGTGGGAAGATGTCTTGCTTGATAATGTGATTGATCAGCTTGGTGAAAATGCAGAGGGACTTGTTGATAGTGAAACTTCAATCATACCAGTCCGAGTGAACAAAACAGTTGTTATGGCGTATAAACACCAAATGACAGCGAATTTAGGAACAATTCAAATTGATGCGCTTCCTGAACTTCATGAATATCTTTACCATAATGGAATTGGTTGTAAAACACAACAAGGATTTGGAATGCTCCGATATATAAAAGATATTGAAGAATAGTTACAGAAAGAGTAGGATATAGACATACATGAAATTTTTTATGAAAATGACATTGACTTTATTTGTGGTCATGTTGATCTTTGCCATTTTTGGGAAATTTATTCCGTATAATAACATTACTCCGTTTTTTAAAAAAGATATGGCGTACTGGTTACAAAGCAGTATCGAAGTTATATCGCTTTTTGTTGCACTGGTTGGTATTTATGTTATTTGGAATCGAAAGATATTTTTAGGAGTAAAAGAAAGCGGGTTGCTTGCAAGAATCTTTCCTGATGATTTAAAGAAACAAAAACGGAATTTTCTGATTATATATCTGGTAATGAATATTCTTGTAGTGATGCTATTTGCGGATCCACCTGGATGGGATTATGCAACAATCATCTATGATTCGGAACGATTGATTCATGGAACAGGAATTGGATTGCGTGAGTATTTAATGCAATATCCAAATAACTTACTTTATGCACTTTTCATTTATCCAATTGTATTTTGTGTCGGTGCGGATATGACAGTTCCAATTGTTGTAGCGCTTAATATTTTACTGCTTGTTTTTTCATTGTCTGTTTTCTATGATATGATGTATAAAATTACGGATAATTTAAAACGTACACGATATGCAGCATTGATGTTCATTTGTTTCCTACCACTTATTTATTACAATCAAACATTTTATTCAGATACGATATCACTGCCACTTGCATTAATTGCTATCAATTTATTATTTGAAGCAAGAGGTAAGTTTACGCATTCGAAGAAGAAGTTAATACAAGCGATTGCAATTCTTACTTTTGCATCAATTATTAAGGCTTCAGTTCTTGTAATTGTTGTTGCAGTTTCAATTTTGTGTTTTATTAACTATCGTCGACTTGAAAAACTGTATAGTTTATTATTTGTTGTAGCAATATATGCAGTTAAGGTGACTTTACTTGGTCTTGTTATGCTCTGGAGTGTATTTTATCCACCGTTATATAACAAGAGTGTTGCAGATGTTGGATATCCAGAAAGTTCATGGGTATGTATGGCTCAAAATGATGTGTCTCGCGGGAATTATGATTTTCAAGATGCGTATAGAACTCGTGATTTATATCGTGACCCTAATGCAACAAAAGCATCTGTTGATGTTGTGATGAAAGAATGTATTAAGAAACGAATTACAGACCGAAGTATCCTTGGGAATATACATTTTTTCTTCCGAAAATATGCATTTACGTGGTCTGATCCAACATTTTATGCAGTTCACAATCTCGGTGTCATTTCGGCACCAGAACCACAGCAAGCGGAAAATACAAATGTATGGAATGTCACAGGGAATTCATCAATTACAAAACTTAATTTTTATCTTGAACAAGGTGGAATTGCGGTTGTACATTACATCTTTATAAATGTATATCAAAATGCAGTGTACATCATGGCAATGTTGATTAGTTGTATGGTGTTTAAAAAGAAAAAACTTGATGACTTATTCAGTTTTATCATTTTGACAACTGTTGGATATGGCGTTTTCCACCTTCTGTGGGAAGCGAGATCACGATATATTTTAACAGTGTTTGTGATGCTGTTGATGCTTATCTTTGTGTATGGGCAAAAAAAAGAAAAGAGAAGTGAAATATAAAAAGAAGTGTACATCAGCGATGTACACTTCTTTTTTATTCGAGTGGTGAGCTATTTTCAGGTGGGAGCATAGGGTTTTGTTTGTTGAAGTGATCATAGAACATTACTCCATTGAGATGATCGATTTCATGTTGACAAACAATTGCGATGAAATCAGAAACTTTCCACGTTATTGGTTGACCATCGATATCAAAACCACGAACGGTGATTTTTTGATATCGAGGTACGATTCCTGGAAGTTCCTCATCAACAGATAGACATCCTTCACCACTTGGGATGTATGTTTGTTTCTCAGAATGTGCGATGATTTTCGGATTAAAGATAACCGTGCTATAAAGAACATCTTGTTCATCGTGTGTATGAATCGCAAAAAAACGTTCAGTAATACCAATTTGTGGAGCTGCAAGACCAACACCAGCACGAAGACCGTGTCTTTCTGCAAGTATTTCATCTTGTGAATTCACAAGGTATTCAAGCATTAATTTCGCATTCATTTTCTGTTCATCATTCAAAGGAAATGTTACTTCATCACAAACAGTGCGTAAGCGCGAATCCCCATCTCGAATAATGTCTTTCATTGTCAACATACAATCACCCTTTCTTTGTATCATTATACTGAAATTTGAGATTTTAATCAATAGGGATGACTTGTTAGTTGACAATATGATATAATATTGGGAGAATTTAGAGGTGATATAATGAAGCGATTAAAGCGAATGGATTTCCCGTTGTTTTTGATGATTTTGGCATTTTGTTTTATAGGGTTAATAGCAGTTTATAGTGCAACATTATACTCATCTACTGTACGTTATGGACAAGGACGTTCCTTTTTTTTGATTCGTCAAATTATGTTTATGATACTGGGTTATTTGCTGTATTTTGTTGTTATGCATATTGATTTCCGTATCCATAAACGATTGTCTTTTATTTATTTGCTGGTGATTTTCGGGATGCTTGGCATTGTTTATTTTACAGGGAAAAGTACACTTGGTGCTGCTCGATGGCTTGATATCGGACCATTTCGATTACAACCAGCAGAATTTGCCAAAATTGGTATTGTATTATTTGTAGCATATTATTTTGAAAAAATTGGTCAGAAACAAGTAACGCGAAACATGCATATTTTATATCTTTCCATCATTGCATTTGTGATGTTGTTTACATTGATACAACCTGACAATGGTTCAGTTGTGATTATGCTCGTGACCATTTTTTTAATGTATATTACAATGTTTTATTCTGAAATAAAAGCTCGGAAAACTTTGATTGTTGCTACATTGTCATTGATTGTATTTTTAACAGTGTTATTTTTACTGTTTTCGTATTCAAATATTGGTCGTAGTCAAGATAGTCATATATTGACACGTTTTATATCATGGGTAAATCCTTTTGCGGAGTATGAGACACGAGGATATCAATTAAGCAATTCATATATTGCTATTTCAAATGGTGGAAGCATAGGTGTTGGACTTGGAAATGGTGCACAGAAACTGGGATATCTTCCAGATGGACATACTGATTTTATCGTTGCGAGTATGAGTGAAGAATTTGGTTTAATTGCAGTTGCTTTAATTATGCTCGGTTATCTTTTCATTTTATGGAGGATGATGAAAATTTCAACGAAGGTGAAATCGCAATATGGAAGACTTGTTGTTCTTGGGTTAACGATTTTATTTTTCGCACAATCCGCTTGGAATTTAGCAGGAGTATCTGGTGTATTACCGCTTAAAGGATTAACGGCCCCATTTTTAAGTTATGGAGGATCATCACTTTTTATGCTTTTTATCCTATTTGGTATTGTGCAAAATATTTACATGAGTGATCAAGTAAAGGTGAAGGGTAAAGGTAAAGAATGATGGATGTAACGTATGCATTATATGACTTGCGCGAAATGCTTGATCAAACTGTTGAAATGAAAATATATCAACAAGCTACTGCAAACGTAGAAACCGATGTGCAGTTACAAATTTTATTTGGCGAATTTGAAAAATGTAAGGAAATCAATGAGTATACAAAAGAAGATGCGCGTCATAAAAATATGCAACGTGCACAATACTTGAAAGAGAAAATTTTTGAGAATCCACATTATCTGGAATTGAAACAAGCAGAGCGTGCAGTGAATAAACTTCGACAAAATATAGCGAAACAGTTATTTGGTGCTATAGATTTAGATATTAAAATTGATGGAATTGAGAAAAAAGCAGGAGGTTGCAAATGCGAATTATAGCTGGTAAAAAACGTGGTTTAAAGCTTGATACGCTTCAAGGAGATAATACGCGCCCGACATTGGATCGAGTGAGAGAAGCGCTGTTTAGTATTTTAGGCGGAAGTTGTGATGGACGAGAAGTACTCGATTTATTTGCAGGTAGTGGCTCACTTGGGCTTGAGGCATTTTCACGCCATGCAAAAGCGGTGACATTCATTGAAAAAAACGCAGAAGCATATGCAGTTTTAAAAAAGAACATCGACCGTATGAAGGCGTCTGATCAAATTACAATGCTATGCCAAGAAGCAGTTGCATTTTTAAAACAAACCCCGAAGAAGTTTGATTTGATTTTTTTAGATCCACCATATCAAAACACGATATTAAATGATGTACTCATCATGTTACAAGAACGATGTAAAGACGGAGCAACGATTGTGATAGAAACAGATGGGACGTATCCACTGATTATTCCAAAACAATATACATTAAAAAATACACGCCAGTATGGACGTGTACAATTAACAATTATTCAATATGGGGAGATCTAGTATGAGAAAAGCAGTATATCCTGGAAGTTTTGATCCAGTTACATTCGGACATCTTGATATTATCCAAAGGGCAGTTGATTTATTTGATGAAGTGCATATTGTGATTTTAAATAATCGCTCAAAGAAATATATGTTTTCTCAAGAGAAGCGGAAACAATTAATTGAGCAGTCATTAGTTGAACAAGGATTTGATATATCGCGAATTCAAGTTCAAATTCATGATGGTTTACTCGTTGATTATGCTAAAAATCAAAATATTCGTCATATTGTCCGTGGTCTGAGAATGGTTACTGATTTTGAATATGAATTTCAAATGAACGCAATTAATAAAAAGTTGATGCCAGAATTTGAGACGTTATTTTTAATGACTTCGAATCAATATAGTTATCTATCATCATCAACAGTACGAGAACTTGCGAGTTTTGATGCAGATATATCATTATTTGTCTCACCCTGTGTTCTTTCAGCAATTAGTGTGATGAAACAAGGCGAGCAATAGGATCAATAATGATTGGTATGAGTAGTGCTAGTGCAGCAATTCCTAAGAAGCATGAAACAAGGAATTTGTGTTTGTTTTTCATAATAGCCACCTTTAAATTTAAAAATAATACAGTAAGTATAGCATAAAAAATAAGACGATGAAAAGAGAGGATGATGGTGTGCAACGAATTATTTTTCATATTGACATGAACAGTTTTTTTGCTTCTTGTGAAGTTGCACATGATCCCGCACTTAAAGGAAAGCCAGTTGTCATTAGTGGTAAATCAAGACGACGTGGTGTTATTACAACTGCAACCTATGAGGCTCGTGAATTTGGCATTCATTCTGGAATGCCGATTTCTGAAGCAATTCGGAAGCATCGTGATGTTATTATACTACCAGTTAATTTTGAATTATATCGCCATTATTCAAAAATGGTGATGGAAATTTTGAATCGTTATTGTAAAACTGTTGAACAAGCTTCAATTGATGAGGCGTATCTTGACATGAGTGCACTTGAAGGCGATTATGTTAAAGCAGTTGCTGTTGCCAAAAAAATTCAAGAAACGATATATAAAGAGTTAAAAATCGGTTCAAGCATCGGTATTTCATACAATCGTTTTTTAGCGAAAATGGCGAGTGATATGAAAAAACCAATGGGAATCACGCTCATATTAGAAAATGAATTGAAGAGTCACATTTGGCCGATGAAATTATCAAATATGCACGGAGTTGGACCAAAAATATATGCGTATTTAAAAGATATTTTCCAAATTGAGACAATTGGTGAATTTGCCAATATAACAAAAGAGGAAATTCGTAAGCTAGGGAAAGAAAATTATTATGATTTATGGGAACGCGCCAATGGAAATGACATGCGCGAAATCGTACCTGATCGCTATACAGAGCTTTCCTCAATTGGTCATTCAACCACCTTTCCACACGATATTGAAAATGAAGATGAGCTACTTGAATATATACAAAAGCTATCAAGACAAGTTATTGAAAGATTGAATAAAAAAGAGCAATATGCGCTCACTGTTCAGATTACGATACGGAATGCCAATTTCCAGACGATAACGCGTGCACAAACTGTATTAAAACCATTTAACGATGTGGAAACATTATATTATGTAGCTGAATCGTTATTTTTAAAACATTGGAACGGAGATCCATTGCGATTACTCGGTGTTGCTGTTTCTAATTTTGAACAGTCGAAACTGTATTTTGAACAAATGACTATTGATAATTATTATCAGGAGGAACTATGATGCGTAAAGAAATTCAAATTGATCGTGAAGAAAAATATAATGGGATTATTATCAACGTTACTGTTGATTCGGTAAAAATAGAAGGAACGGATACAATTGCTAAGCGCGAAGTTGCTTGGCATCCTGGTGCTGTTTGTGTATTGTTTGCGAAAGATGAAAAAATTCTGCTCGTTGAACAATATCGATATGCGCTTGGAAAAGCGACGTGGGAAATTCCAGCAGGAAAACTTGATCCGAATGAAACACCAAGACAAGCAGCTATTCGTGAATTGGCGGAGGAAACACAATTTCTCGCAAAAAATGTTGAACTGATTTATGAATTTTATTCAGCACCAGGATTTTCAAATGAAAAATTATATTTGTATGGTGTTACTGATGCCGAGGAAACGGATCAATATATGCCTGATGAAGATGAGTATGTTCATGTTCGCTGGTTTGATAAAAAACAAGTAGCTATGATGCTAAAAGACGGAGTGTTTGATGATGCCAAAACAATTATCGCCATTCAGCACTGGATTGCTGATGGAAAATAAGGATTATCTCGCTGAATATTTATTGTATCTCTCGGTTGAACGAAATTACAGTGAACATACGATTACAAGTTATGAAAGACAATTACATAAATTTCTTGAATTTTTAAAAGTAAATCAAATTGATGATATTAAACGTGTGACAAAGTCAATGGTTCAAGTTTTTCTGAATGAAAAGGAACAACAAGCTGTTTCAACACGGACAGTTGCCCAATTAATTACGTCTTTGCGTTCATTTTTTAAATATTTGGCACAAGAAAATTATATTGAAGACAACCCACTTGCCCAATTGAAATTACCGAAAATGCCCAAGCAACTTCCGAAATATTTAACGCTTGATGAAGTAGATCACTTATTATTACTCGATGTAGAACAACCAGAACATTATAGATTAAGAACTCGTGTACTCCTCGAGTTACTCTATAGCTGCGGAATGCGGATTAGTGAACTTATTTCATTGAAAATAGAACACATTCATGCACATATGGGCTTATTGCAAGTCATTGGAAAAGGTGATAAAGAAAGAATGATTCCAATTAATACATATGCACTGGAATTGATTGATTTATATGTTAAAACAGCACGACCAAAAATTTTGAAGCATCGGCAATGTGATTTTTTATTATTAAATCATCATGGGAAGCAATTGACAAGACAAGGTGCGTGGAAACTTATTCAACAAGCAGCTAAACAAACAGGTATTGAAAAGCCTGTTTCACCACATATGCTTCGTCACTCATTTGCGACCCATTTAATTGAAAATGGTGCTGATTTGCGAATTGTGCAAGAACTCCTTGGACATAGTGACATTTCAACAACACAAATATACACGCACGTGAGTAAAAAACATATTCAAAAATCATATAAAAAGTACCATCCAAGAGCGTAACATGATATAATTAAGTGATGATATAAAAGAAAGTGAGGCGATATGATGCAACAAGAAGATATGACAATAAATGAAATTGCAATTACACCAAATGATCCAGATGTAACAGTGAGTTTTGAAGCGCTGATTACTGAATTTAAACGTAACATTCTAGAACAAGATGTTGAACGTTTACTTCAACTGATTGAAGATGTTCATGCGTATGATAAATATAAACTATTCCGTGAACTTGATGATACCGAGCGGCAATTCATCTATGAAAATGTTCCAACTGAAGTTGTAGCTGAAATATTTGCCGAACTTGATTCTGATGAGCAGTTAAAACTTTTTTCTGAACTTGATGATTCATATGTTTCAGAAATTATGGGAGAGATGGATGCTGATGATGCAGCGGATATCATCTCAGAACTCTCACAAGGGGAAGCAGCCGCTTATCTTTCACAGATGGAGAAAGATAGTGCCGCTGATATTAAGGAACTTTTAATTTATGAAGAAGATACGGCCGGTTCAAAGATGACCAAGTCGTATATTTCTGTCCAATCGACACAAACATCAAAAGAAGCGATGCGTAAACTCGTAAGCGAAGCACCAGATGCAGAGACGATTTACACAGTGTATGTTTTAGATGAAGAAGGGAAATTGATTGGTGTACTTTCGCTCAAAGATTTAATTTTAGCGCGTGCGAATGAAATAGTTGAAGATGTGATGACATCTCGTGTTATTAGCGTAGAAGTTGATGAGCATCAGGAACAAGTCGCTAAGTTGATCCAAGATTACGATTTAACAGCGATTCCGGTTGTTGATCAAAATGGTTATATGCTCGGAATTATTACCGTTGATGATGTAATCGATGTCATCAAAGAAGAGGCCGAAGATGATTACCTTAAAATGGCCGGGATTGGTGAAGCCGATGATAATACCGATGACTTTAAAGTGTTGCCGTCGTTACGAATTCGTTTGCCTTGGCTTGTCAGTATGGTTTTTTTAGAAGGAGTTGTTGTTCTCATTCTCACATGGATGAGCAATATTACTTCAATTCAGTTCACCGATAATTTCGTTTCATTAATTATGCCAGCAATCGTCCTTGTTAATAACATGAGCGGGGTGCCGGGAATTCAAACAGCCGCACTTGCCATTGTCCATTACAATAGTGGAGAGCTAGATGATGAGAAACAAGAAAAATTATTTTTCTCAGTTCAAAAAATTGTTATCCTCCTTTCAGGACTTGCTATTGGTGTTTCAGCATTTTTTGTTGCGGTCCTTGTTAACAGCATGTTGCTTACAGATAAAACGTTGCTGAAAATACTCGGTGTATCACTCTCTGTTGGATTTGCGGCAACACTTGCATCGTATGCAAGTTCGTTTATCGCATTACAACTTGTTCGTTTCTTGAAAAAAAGAAATATGGATCCAGCGGCTGCATCAGGACCACTCATGTCAACACTTGGTGATGTTATAGCGGCGATTGTATATACGTGTACATCGGTGATTATTCTTGTATATGTACTCCATCTGTACTAATTATGGAGGTGCGAAATGGCACAACAATTTCTTCAACACCTTGAAAATGAACTTCGGTATGCAAAACCAACGATAATTGCTTATAAAAATGATATTCAACAATTTGAGCAATTCTTACAGCGAGAAAATTTAATTGTATCCGATGTTGATAAACAGGTATTTCGTTTTTATTTACAACACTTAAAACAACAACAATTATCTGGACGGTCAATTGCGCGGAAAATTTCGGCGATTAAGCACTACTTTCGCTATCTCGTTGAAAATGGGATAATGAGTAATAATAAAATTGAAGATGTATCACTTCCTGTGCAGAAAAAGCGACTTCCGAAAGTATTATATAATGAGGAATTAGCTCATCTTTTGGAAACAGAACGTGAAGAGGGATTTTCAGGATTGCGCATGCAATTGATTTTAGAATTGCTCTACGGATGCGGAATTCGAGTGAGTGAGTTGGTTCAAATTTCCCGTAAAGATATTATTCGCAGTGAGCAATTAATACTCGTTCACGGAAAAGGAAATAAAGAGCGCTATGTTCCTTTTGGACAACATGCATTAAATGCACTTGATGCATATGAATCAAGTGATACGTATCAACGTACTCAACCAACATTCTTGTTGATGAATCAACAAGGCAGTAGTTTAAGTACAAGAGGTGTACATTATCTGTTAGATAAAGAAGCTAAACGAATAGGTATGCACATTCCAATTCACCCGCATCTTTTTCGCCACACCTTTGCAACTGATATGTTAAATGAAGGAGCAAATTTACGTGAAGTTCAAGAAATGCTCGGACACGCACATCTTTCTAGTACGCAAATATATACACATGTATCAACGGCTAAACTACAAAATGCGTATTTGCAATCCCATCCCCGTGCAGGTAGACAAATGAAAAATGAGGAAAAGGAGTGAGGAAAGAGAATGTTTATTGAAAAGTATGAAAATTTAAACTGGCCGAGACAAACGCAGCGAGTTAAAATACTCGGTTTGAAACCTTTGGATAAGGAACGTGTATTTGAAGTCGTTAAACATGAAGCGGTAGCGAAAGGCAATCCGTGGTACTCACCCAAAGCAATTGAACATTTTGATTTTAGTTGGTGTGAATCTCAATCCTACACGAATAAAGAACTAGCTTTTGAACTTCTAGATACCGGTGAATTAATCGGAAGTGGTGGCTTGTACATCGATGAAAAAAATCATAAAGCCAGGCTTGGCTATATTTTACACCCTGCTTTTTGGAATAAAGGATATATGACAGAAATCGTTGCTGAACTGCTCCGTATTGCTTTTGAAGATTTAGATCTTCATCGAGTGGAAGCTGATGTGTACAATGGAAATATCGGATCGAGTAGAGTACTTGAAAAAAATGGTTTTCAATACGAAGGGCGTCAACGCGATGCGCTCTGTGTGAAGCAAAATTACGTATCACTCGATTTATATGGTTTAATTAAAGAAACGTGGAAACAAAAACAACAAATAGGAGAATAATGATGGCAGAAAAAACATTTTATATTACAACCCCAATCTATTATCCAAGCGGTAAGCCACATATTGGAACAGCATACACAACAATCCTCGCCGATACAATTGCACGTTATAAACGATTACAAGGTTATGATGTGCGTTTTTTAACAGGACTTGATGAGCATGGTCAAAAAATTGCGCAAATTGCTGAGCAAGCGGGTATTACGCCACAACAACATGTTGATAATGCAGCAGCAGGTTATCAAGAACTGTGGAAGACGCTGAATATTTCGAATGATGATTTTATGCGTACAACCAATACATACCATAAAGATGCAGTACAAAAAATATTTACTAAGCTTGAAGAACAAGGTGATATTTATCTTGATACATACGAAGGTCATTATTGTACAGGGTGTGAAACATATTATAAACCAGAAGAATTAAATGAAACATGCGATATGTGTCAATTTGGTCACCCAGTAAAATTAATTAAAGAAGAATGTTATTTCTTAAAACTTGATAAATATGTAGATGAACTTGTTACGTATTATGAAACACATCCTCAATTTCTGAAACCTGATTTTCGAAAAAACGAAATGCTAGAAAATTTTATTAAGCCAGGTCTTCAAGATTTAGCAATCAGTCGAACGACATTTGAATGGGGAATTAGAGTTCCATCGAATGAGAAGCATGTTGTGTACGTGTGGCTTGACGCATTGACAAACTATATTACAAATCTTGGATTTATGAGTAATGATGATGCATTATTTCAACATTACTGGCAAAACGGTGATGAAGTTGTTCAAATTGTTGGGAAAGATATTACACGTTTTCACATGATTTATTGGCCGATTATGCTAAAAGCTCTAGGAATTCGTCTTCCTGATCAAATTTTGGCCCATGGATTTATTTTGATGGAAGGTCAAAAAATGTCAAAATCACTTGGAAATGTTATTGAACCTGAGATGTTGATTGAACGTTATGGAGTGGATGCAACGCGTTATTATTTAATGCGAGAAATGCCATATGGTCAAGATGGTTCATTTTCGAAAACAGGCTTAATTGAAAAATTGAACGCCGAAGTTGTTAATGATTTTGCGAATTTGGTCAGCAGAACAGTTGCGATGATCAATAAATATTTTGATGGATCCGTACAATTTGCACCTGAGTGTATGACACAGTTAGAAGAAGACCTAATTAGTGATTTAACACCACTGAGTATTGAGGTGGAAACGTTGTACAATCGCTTTGAAATTGGAAAAGCACTCGGCGCGACAAATCAATATATTTCACGTTTAAATAAATACATTGATCAAACAGAACCGTGGCAACTTGCCAAAAATGAAGAAAATCATGCATACTTAGGTCACGTACTTGCGGTTTTAGCAAATACAATTATGCAAGCGACAACATATTTAAGTCCAGTTATGCCACTTTTAGCTGAACAAGCGATGAGTCAGTTCAATATGCAACTTGATAAATGGGAAGTGGAAAGCCAGAAAACAATTCAAGTTGTGAGCAATCCAGTTGGATTATATCAACGTCTCGACTTAAATGCAGAACTCACATACCTTGATACACAGCTAGCATCTCCACAAAAAGAAAATAAAAAACAAAATATTGAGAAAGAACAAAAGGAGGAATTAAAAATGTTACCTGAAATTACATTTGATGATTTTGCAAAAGTAGATATGCGTGTAGGAGTTGTTGAAGATGTACAAAAGCATCCAAAAGCAGATCGTCTTCTTGTGTTCCAAGTGAACTTTGGAATAGAGAGTCGACAAATTGTTTCTGGACTTGCAGAGTATTATGATGACATCGAATCACTAAAAGGTCAAAAAGTTATTGCGGTTGTGAATTTGAAACCAGTGAAATTACGTGGTGTGGAATCATGTGGTATGTTGTTGACAACAGAAAGCGGAGATTTTGTTCAACTTGCTCAGCCTGGTGAATTGGCTCCTGTTGGATCACAGCTTTTATAAAATATGCTGTCAAAAAAATAAAAAAAATGATATAATGAAAGATATAATGTTTTTGGAGGAATTATGAGTACAATAGATGAAACACAATTGCTCGAAGATACGATAGATTTTGATGCAGTGACTGCAGATGACGAGAGCATAGTAGGTGCTGATGATTCGTCAATAGATAATACCTTTCCTATAGATCGAGTACAGGCTGGTAGTGCATTTCAAGAGCAAATACAGCTACAAGAAAAAAGTATCGCACAAATCCAAGATGTATTAGAACAAATTCAGAAGAAAAACGTAGTTATCTTCTATTTTGGGATACTTGGAGTTGTATTTTTAATCGCAAGTATTTCGGTCTTATTTTTCATGTCTCAATCTAAAGCGTCAACGATGTTCTTCTTAGGCTTAGTGGCAGGTCTTGTTGCACTAGGGACGATGCTCGTTTTAATTTTAGAAGGATATAAATTTTTACAAATTCGTCGCCATATGAATTATGTCAGCACAGTTGTGCTCAAAGATAATGCGATGAATACCGAAGAGAAAAAGCAAGGTCTACAAGCTTTTGTTAAACTTAAAGAGTTATTGAATGGTGTTACTTTTTTAACGTCCTTGATTGGTAATGATATTCAAATTGCAGCCCTTGAGTTTCAAACATTACGTTGCATTAGTGATAGTGATAAGGCACGAATTCTTGAATTGAGAGATCATGAATTTGCAGTTGTTGAAAATGTAAATAAAGAACTCGATCAACATAAACGTCTTGAAGAAGAAATCGTCAATGTGACAATGAGTCAACAGACGTATATGAAGGAACTTGAAGCAATTAATGAAGCAGTTCGTTCAATCCCGTCTTTAAAGAATGATTTTGGTATTTCACATGATCGCTATAATAATCTCGGTGGAGAAACAGCTGAACAAGCACTTGAACATGAATGGAAAACGCGCATTGATGAAATAACAGCGACATTACATACCGCAGAAGGTGAAAAAGAGCGTGTTTCTGAGCATTTAGAATCATTGAAAAAAGAAGCTGAGCAAAAATATAATGAAGCGAAAAAAGTGAAGACTGAGAAAAAGAAAAAGAAAAATCAATTAGAAAAAGATAAGCAAGCACTTTTGAAAAAAATTGAGCATGCACATTCTGACTTTGAATCAGCGAGTAAAAATATTATTGAAACAAATGAAAGAATGCGAGAAATTGATGCCAAACTCCTTACTGTAACAACAGAAGAGGAACGCAATCATTTAAATGCTGATCACAGACGACTTGAAGATCAGATGAAAAAACATATGAGTGTTTCGGAAAAAGCGAAAAACTTCATTGATACATCGAATTCGACAGAGTTTGATTTATATATTGCAACTGTTCAAAGTGAATTATTGAAATGTACACAAGAAACAGAAGAAATGATTCATTTCTACGAAGGTGAAGTGAATAAACTTCAAAATGAGTTAAATCGAAAAATGCGAGAAGTGATGCAATCAGAAGAAACGTTAAAACTTCGTCAATCCCAACGTCAAGCAGCATTGATGCCATTTCAAGAACAAGTAGAAATCATGCTCGGTCTTGATAAGAAAATTCGTGCAATTATGCAAAAAGAGCGCGAAGAAAAACCATCACTTGAAGCAAAAATTGCTGGTGTAACACAGCGTATTGATAATCTCACTGTTGAAAAGAATGCACTTGAAATAAAAGTTCGAGATGATAAAGAACGTTTAGCATTAATAGAAGCGGAGATTCAAAATTTAAGTAATAATTTTATTAACTAAGAAGACCGCTTTGCGGTCTTACTTGTTTTAAGGAGATATTATGAAAATATATTTTTTACGCCATGGTGAAACAGATTGGAATCAACTTGAAAAAATCCAAGGAAGAATTGATAATCCTCTGAGTATTCGAGGGATAAATCAAGGAAAGCAAGCGAAAATTCAATTTGATGATAAAGTGAAATTCACACATGCATATGCATCAACGCTTTCAAGAGCGATGCAAACGGCACAAATCATTTTGGAAGATTATGATTTTTCTATTAAACAAGATGCTCGTCTTGTTGAACGAGATTTTGGCGAACTGGAAGGTTTGGCACATGATGCATATTATCAATGTGAGAAGAGTGGTTTACTACCTGAAAGTGTTGAAACGCAAGAAGCAGTTTCCATTCGTGTGCAGTCATTTTTCCAAGAAATAGTAAAGCAGCATCAAGCAGATGATGTGATTTTAGTGTCGGCGCATGCACATGCAATACGCTCGTGGACAGGAAAAGTATTTCCTGAGGATTTCCCCTTTTCAAAGCGATTGTATAATTGCCAAAGCATTATTATCGATTATGTTGATGGAAAGTTTTCTTTTTCAGGAGTTACAGATAAAGTTGAAATAAAGGAGTAAGAATAATGAAAATACGTGTTGGAGTTTTTTTTGGTGGTCAAAGTGTTGAGCATGATATTTCAATTATTTCAGCATCACAAGCGATTGCTGCAATAGATAGAGAGCAATATGATGTCATTCCGGTATATATAGATAAAACATTCAATTGGTATACAGGAGAGATGCTTTTTGATGTGATGAATTTCAAAGATATGTCATCACTTAAACAAGGATGTGATCGTGTTACCCTTCAAAACAAAGATGGGAAATTCATCTTAGAAGGAGCGAAAAAGGGCTTGTTCTCAAAATCACTTAGCAAAGAAATTGATATTGCTTTCCCCATTATGCATGGTACAAATGGTGAAGATGGAGCAATTCAAGGATACTTTGAAATGATTGGTATTCCATATGTAGGATGCCGTATTGCAGCAGCAGCAGTAGGACAAGATAAAGTCTTTATGAAAAATATTTTGCGTGATAGTGGAATTGCAATTACTGATTTTGAGTGGTGCTATAAAAGTGATTGGGAAGCAGCTCAAGATGAATTTATAGCAAGAGTATTGCAAACAACTGATTTACCAGCAATCGTTAAACCAGCGAGTCTTGGTTCAAGTATTGGGATTAGTAAAGCCGATACAAAAGAAGAATTAATTACAGCGATTGATGAAGCTTTTCAATATGATGTAAAAGTACTCGTTGAACGCTGTGTACATAATTTAGTTGAAGTAAATGCAACAGTACTCGGTGATTTTGAAAATGCCCAAACAGCAGCGTTGGAACGTGTTATGGGGAGTGCTGAAATTTTAGATTTTAAAGATAAATATCAATCAAATGGAAGTACAAAAGGAAGTAAATCAGAATCAAAAGAAAGTGGGATGGCAGCAACCAATCGAGTGATTCCAGCTGATATTTCTGATGACCAAACAGCGAAGATCAAAGCACTAGCATACCAAACATTCAAAGTATTGAATAGTAGTGGAGTAAGTCGTATTGATTTTATGATCGATAGTGAAACGCAGATGATATATGTCAATGAAATAAATACAATCCCAGGTTCACTTGCATTTTACCTTTGGCAAGAAGTTGGTGTTGATTTTACTATGTTGACAACACAACTTATTGAAAATGCAATTGCATTTGAACGTCGAAAACAAGCGATGACATTCACATTTGAATCAACAGTACTACAAAATTTAGGAAATGGTGGTTCAAAGGGTGCAAAAGGACAAAAAATGTAGTATAATATTTTTGTAAACGTTATACATCGTGATGATTACGTATGAAGCGTTAAAATTTAATGATATTGAAGGAGGCGTACTTATGACAGTACCAACACCACATATTGGAGCAAAACAAGGTGAAATTGCAGAAACGATCTTATTACCAGGAGATCCACTTCGTGCAAAATATATTGCCGAAACATTTTTAGAAGATGTAACACAGTTTAATACTGTTCGTAATATGTTCGGATATACAGGAACGTTCCAAGGGAAACGTATTTCTGTTATGGGAACAGGGATGGGAGTTCCATCAATTGGAATTTATTCATATGAATTAATCGCTTTTTATGGTGTTAAAAACTTAATTCGTATCGGAACAGCAGGAAGTCTTCACGAATCAGTGAAAATTCGCGATGTTGTTATCGGTATGGGTGCATCAACAAATTCAAACTTTGCACATCAATACGATTTACCAGGGACATTTGCACCACTTGCGTCATATGACCTTGTAAAAAAAGCAGCAGATACAGCAGCAGAGCTTGGAATGAACAATATTAAAGTTGGAAATATTTTAACAAGTGATGTATTCTACGATGCTGATCCAGAATCATGGAAAAAATGGTCTGCAATGGGAATCATGGCAGTTGAAATGGAAGCAGCAGCATTATACATGAATGCAGCAAAACTTGGTGCTAAAGCACTTTGTATCTTAACAATTTCTGATTCACTTGTTACGCATGAATCAACAACTGCAGAAGAGCGTCAAGAAACATTTACAGATATGATGCAAATTGCACTTCGCTTAGCGGACTAAAAAAAGCACTCGTAAGAGTGCTTTTCATTTTGAAAAGAGAAAAAATCAAGGGGAAAATAAGATGAAAAAATTAACTTTATCAACAAAAATTGCTTATGCACTCGGACAATTTGGCTGGTCGATGCTCAGTGGCATTGTCACGACATATTTACTTTTCTACTATATTCCAAGTGGGAATAATATTCCTATCTATCTCCCACAACAACCATTGCTTGGCATTTTGTCAGTATTCACCTGTATTTTCATTTTTACAAGAGTATTTGGGACATTTACTGATGCTTGGCTTGCCGCTCGAAGTGATCGTTCGACATCGAAATATGGAAAACGAATTTCGTATATGGCAAAAAGTGCTATTCCTTTTGCCTTTTTTACTATTTGTGTATTTATGAATCCACATCAAGGACCAAGTTGGTTAAATGCGCTTTTATTTTGTATTAATTTATTTTTATTTTATTTCTTTTTAGGGATGTATGTGACTCCGTACAACGCATTGTTTACCGAAATTACAGAAACAGAAAAAGAGCGAATTGACATTGCTACACTGACTTCAATCACATGGTTTTTGGGATATTTTATTATTACACTTGCACCAAATATGTGGATGTATATTGAGCATTTAGGATTTGAAAAAAGTATTGCTATTCAGATAACAATTGCTATTTTTGCACTGATTGCACTTATCTTTTTGCTCATGCCAATTATCTTTATTCAAGAAAAGAAATATACAAAGGCAACAGCAGTGAGTACAGATTCACTCTGGAAATCATTGAAGATAGCATTTAAAAATCAAAATTTCCGTCGTTATATGTGGGCTGACTTATCATATTGGATTGCACTTTATTTCTTTCAGATGACGATTTTACAATATATTACAGTATTACTTAAATTACCAGAGACGAATTTAGTTTTATTTACAACGCTTCTTGGGATAGGCTCATTTGCGTGTTACATTCCTGTTAATATGCTGACAAAGAAATTTGGGAAGCGCAAAATGTTACTTGTTGGGTATCTGCTTTTTTGTCTTGTGTATGGACTGAGTACATTTTTAGGATTATATGCATTTCCACCAATGCTCCAAGGAATTGCTATTATTTTACTTGCAGCAATTCCAATTGCAATTTTTGGTATATTACCTAATGCAGCGATTGCGGATATTGTAGAGGCAGATACATATGAATCGGGTGTCAACAGAGGTGGAATTTATTTTGGTACGCGAACACTTATTATGAAAATCGGAAATGTATTAGCTGTTGGGATGTTAACATTTGGTGGACAAGGGAGCAGTGAACAAATGCTGCGAATTACAACAATTGGTGCAATTCTATTTACGAGTTTTGGTTTCTTCATTTTGAAATTTGGTTATGATGAAGAAAAAATTCAAACATTTTTAAAACAACAAAGAACTATTCTAGTAACAAAATAATGTTTTTATCATTGCATGAATTTGCGAACCCCTCAGAATTGTGCTACAATTTTTAATAAGAGAGGTGAATAAAATGCAGTATAATATTCATGTTGTAGAAGATGAAAAAAACTTAAATCAAATGATTGCATTTGCATTAAAAAGTGAGGGGCACCATGTAAAGACATTTTTTGATTATCAAAGCGCAAGTGAAAATGTAGCGGATGACAATGTACATCTTTGGCTACTTGATATTATGTTGGATCAGGGAAGTGGTTTTGATTTACTTGAACAGATCCGGAAAGTGCATCCAGATATGCCGGTCATTTTTATTTCAGCGCGTGATCAAGAGTTTGATCGTGTTATCGGTCTTGAAAAAGGAAGTGATGATTATATTACAAAACCTTTTTCAATTAAAGAATTACTCCTTCGAATTGAACGGTTACTTAAACGAGTATATAAAGAATCAGATATTGTTGTCGTTGGTCCTTATGAAATTTCACTTTCAGAACATCGTGTTCGAGAAAATGAACAAGTGATTGAATTAACCGCAAAGGAATTTGATTTACTCTTATTATTTATCAAAAACAGGACAGTTGCTTTTGATCGTGATATGATTTTAAATCGAGTATGGGGATCGGATTATTTTGGAAGTGAACGCGTAGTAGATGATTCAATGCGTCGTCTTCGTAAAAAACTTCCAAATCTCGCTATTCAAACGATTTATGGGTTTGGATATCGTCTTGATTAAATATGTTTAAAGGAGTACGTATGAAAAGAAAATACAAACATTCACTCTGGACACAGCTTATAGTTATTCTTGTTTTATTGACGGGAATAACTATTTTTTCATATCGTGTTACAGAGCAACAGATGCAAAATAAAATACAAACAGATACAGCAGAAGGATTAAAAAAGAGACAAGCTTCTTTCTTGGAACATGTTGACCAATTTGATACTGCAACACCAATACGAAGTTTTATCTTTGATCGTAATGCAAATAAGCTTTTAGTAGGGTATGAAAGTTTAGATTCAAAGATGATGATTCAGGATTTTATAGCACATCAAAATGAAGGGATTCATACGTTCTCAAGTGAGGTGAATACATATTATTATTTAGTTTCACGTTATGATAAGAGTGAGCAAGAAGCATATGTATTTACGTTTTTAATTGATGATTTTTATGCGCAGTCATATAAAGCAATCGAACGTCAAGTCGCATTAAATAGCATGTGGATACTTGCTGTTGTAACGATTATCCTACTCATGTGGATTTTAACGATTATTATGCCACTTCGTAAATTACAAAAAGAAATTCAAAATGATACGATTGTTGAGCATGCGAATTATCGAATGGATGAAATTGGGGTGATTCGTAATACAATAAATCAATATCAAAATCGAATTAGAGAGCAACAAAATAACCAAGAAGAATTTATTCATAATGTATCACATGATTTAAAAACACCGATTACTGTTATTAAATCATATGCAGAAGGAATTGAAATGGGAATTTTGCCCCACCAAACTGTAGAAGCATCAGCGCAAATAATCGTGGAAAATGCCGACCGTTTAAATGATAAAGTTGCTCAGTTTTTATATTTGAACCGATTAGAGTATTTACAAACAGAGGAACATCAAGTGTTAATTTCTCTGAATGAAATTGTAAAGCATGTCATTCAAGAATTACAGATACAATCAGATTCGATAGAGTTTGAATATGTTGAAGAAGGAATATTTTCACTTTACGGAAATGAAGAGCAATGGTGCATCTTTTTTGAAAATATTTTTTCAAATGGATTGCGTTATGCCAAAACATATATTCGTGTTGTAATGCAAAATACGATGTTTTACATTGAAAATGATGGTCCTAAAATTGAAAATACTGAAATGATTTTTGAAAAATTCCAAAAAGGAACAGGGGGAGAAACAGGTCTTGGTCTTGTTATTGCGAAAAAAACAGCGCAAATTCATGGATGTGATCTTTATGTTGATCAAGGTGCAAAAGTTCGCTTCGTTGTAAAAAAGTAAATCCAAAACCTTTGTGCCACTTCTATTTCATGTTATAATAAGGCGAGTAAAATATTGGAGGCAAGCAGATGAAACAATATCTTGAATTGTTAAAACATGTATTGGATAACGGTCAACAAAAAGATGATCGTACGGGAACAGGAACGCTATCAACATTTGGTTATCAAATGCGTTTTAATTTAGAGGAAGGATTTCCACTTGTAACGACAAAAAAAGTACATATGAAATCAATCATTCATGAATTACTTTGGTTTATTAGTGGAGATACGAACGTGAAATATCTTCAAGAAAACGGTGTTCGTATTTGGAATGAATGGGCTGATGAAAATGGTGATCTCGGTCCTGTATATGGTTATCAATGGCGTCATTGGACAGATAAAAATGGTAAAGAGCATGATCAAGTTACACGTTTAATCGAAGATTTAAAGACAAATCCATTTTCACGTCGTCATATTATTTCGGCTTGGAACGTTGGAGATCTCGATGATATGGCATTGCCACCATGTCATAGTTTCATGCAGTTTTATGTTAGTCCAGATATGAAATTATCTTGTCAATTGTATCAGCGATCTGGTGATGTTTTTTTAGGAATACCATTTAATATTGCATCATATGCGCTCTTTACGATGATGATTGCACAAGTGACTGGTCTTGGTCTTGGTGACTTTGTTCACACAATCGGAGATGTCCATATTTATAATAATCATATGGAACAAGTTGAACTTCAATTAACACGTGAACCGCATCCACTGCCTCAGATGAAATTGAATCCTGAGGTGAAGTCGTTGTTTGATTTCACATACGATGATTTTGAATTAGTTGATTATGAAGCACATCCGCATATTGCTGGAAAGGTGGCAGTATAATGTTTTCAATTATTGCTGCTTATGATGAAACAAAAGCAATTGGAAAAGACAATCAACTACTCTGGCATATTGCCGAAGATTTAGCATTTTTTAAAGAGACAACACTTAATCATACACTGATTATGGGACGAAAGACATTTGAATCAATTGGAAAACCATTGCCTAAACGAAAAACAATTGTTTTATCACAAAAGCAATTGCAAATTGATGGTGTTGAAGTTTGTACATTTGATGAAGTATATTCACGATATAAAGAAAGTGATGAAGAAATCTTTATTTGTGGTGGTGCTGAAATTTATCAATTATTTTTACCGTATACCCAAAAGTTGTATATTTCGCATGTTGTAGGGAGACATGAAGCAGATACATATTTTCCGAAGTGGGATGAATCTGAATATGTTAAAATAGAAACCCGAAAATTATGTGACCGTGTTAGAATGGTTCAATATGAAAGGAAGTTATAAATGGAATTTATATTACTATTAGGGATGTATATCCTTATGATTGTTGGAATTATTTTATCAATACTTGTAACGCTATTTATTGTTCTATATCTTATTTCTCTTTATGTTAAGCAATCAGATTTAAGTGAAAATACGCGAAGTACAATGCCACGTATTGCATTGGGTCTTGTCTTGAAATTATCACGTACTAAACTTGTTGTTGAAGGAAAGGAGAATATTCCATACGGTGAAAATATTGTTGTGATTGCAAATCATCAAAGCAATTTTGATATTTTGGCTCTCATTACTGCTTTTGATAAATTACCAATTGGTTTTGTTGCGAAAAAATCACTTGCACTTCCGTGGTTAAAAGAGTGGATGGAAGTTATTGGTTGCGTATTTATTGAAAGATCAAAACCGAAAGAAACGATGACGGTATTAATGAAAGAAGCGATTCCGAAGATTAAGGCTGGAAAACCGATGGTACTTTTTCCAGAAGGAACACGTTCAAAATCTTCGAAAATGAATAAGATGCATGCAGGTGGCCTTATCATCGCTAAATCGCCTAAAGCAACGATTTTACCTGTAGCAGTTTCAAACACATACCAAATTGCAGGTAATTTTCCATGGAAAAAAACAACGGTCTATATTCGCATTCAAGCACCAATTCGATTCGATGAGTATAGTGTAGGGAATGACTACAATGGTTTTATGGAACGACTCCAAAATCAAATTGGAAAGGATATTGAGCAAAATGGAAGTAAATGACTTAACGTTGAAAGTGAATGATAACGGTTATGTGAATGTCCGTGCTAATTTAATTTTGATTCATCCAGAAAAAGGGGTATTATTTCACACACTCCCTCACTGGAATGGTGAGTTGACACTCTTTGGCGGACGGGTGAAATTTGCCGAAACATTAGAAGAAGCGTGTAATCGAGAATTGGAAGAAGAACTTGGTCTTGAACTTCCTATTGAAAAAACATGGTGGGATAATTTGATTTTCACAAATGTTTTTGCTAAAAAATATTACGGAACAACATTTCATGAATTTTCAGGGTTTGGAGTGTATTACTTACCAAAGGACTATGATGTAGAGTATGTAGAAATTGATAATCTTATCCACACTTGTCAATTTTTACCGATTGATGAATTAACATCAGGGAAATATACATTTGTTCCACCCAAAATAGGTGAATTGATTGCTCAAAATATTAAATAATGAAAATATGGGAGTATGCAGAATGCATGCTCTTTTTCAAATATACAAAGCGTATAGAGAGTAATGTTGATTGTCGATTATTATTTTGTTTTACTTAAAAAAATGATATAATAGAAAAATCGAATGACAATGAAAGAAGGATATTTAAATGAATTGTAACAATAAACTTATGACAAATCTCTATCAAGGTGCAAATAATGAAGGCATTAAAGATGGATATACTAAACTATGCGCCAAATATCCGCAATTTGCAGATATAAAATTTATCGAAACGATTCAAACAAATCGGACGTATCCAGAAAATATGAAATATCGTGAAGATGTACTCGATACATTAAAATCTTTCGCAGAAGAAGCAAAACAAATACTTGCAAATGAGGGAACTTTATTAACGCTCGGTGGAGATCATGCAATGGGTGCAGCAAGTGTGGCGGTTGCTAACGAAGCAATTGATAATCTCGGTGTTATTTGGATTGATGCACATGCTGATATTAATGATGAACATGTTACGAACTCAGGACATATTCATGGAATGCCGATTGCATTTTTACTTGGAGAGGGAGATGCTGATTTTGTAAATTTAACTAAGCGCACTCGTTTTTTAAATCCGGAAAACATCGTTTTATTTGCTACACGTGATGTAGAGGACGCAGAAGCGGCAGCGATTAAACGTTTAGGGATTAAAGAGTTTACTTATGAGATGATTGAGGAACATGGTTTTGAAGCGATGATGCAAGAAGCAATCAACTATCTGCAATCAAAAACAACAAATCTTCATATTTCTTACGATCTTGATTCTGGAAAACCGGAAATGTTACCTGGAGTGACAACAGATGTTGTTGGTGGTTTAGATTTAGAACAAACAAAAGTGCTCATTCAAACACTTTTTCAAACATTTAACGTGAAAACGATGGATATTGTAGAATATAATCCATCACGTGATATTGAAGATAAGACACTTGACTTTTTTAAAGAACTAATTGAACTTGTTGATAGTGAAATGGGGATGAAATAAATGATAACACTAGATAAACTTTTTCTAAATGCCGAAGCAATTGAAGTGAAAGCTGTAACCAATGATTCACGACTGGTTGAACAAGGGACGCTTTTCGTTGCGATTAAAGGACGTTATTTTAATGGACATGACTATCTTTTAGATGTTATGGAAAAAGGAGCAGTAGCAGCTATTGTGAGTGAAAAACGTGCTGATGTTGATTTACCTCAATTTGTTGTTACTGATGTTATGCGTGAAATGGCACGTTGCAGTAGTCTTGTATATCAAACAAATACACAAAAGGCTACATTTGTCGGTGTAACAGGAACAGATGGGAAAACAACGACATCAACCCTGATTTCAGAATTCATGAAAAGATGGCATAAAACGGGTTATATTGGAACGAGTGGAATTGTCTTTGGAGATACGTTTATCGAACCAACATTGACAACACCACTTCCACCAGTACTTCATCAATCATTTCAAATGATGCGTGAAGTCGGTGTAGATTATATCGCAATGGAAGCATCAAGTCATGCACAAGATATGGGACGTGATGCTTATATTCCCTATACACGTGCAATTTTTACAAATTTAACACCGGATCATCTTGATTATCATGAAACAATGGAAAATTATTTTGAAGCGAAAGCAACGATTTTCCGCAATTTACCAGGTGATGGATATGCAATTATCAATGGCGATGATACGTATGGACGTAAAATCAAAACAGAAGCGAACACTGTTTACTACGGTTTTGGTGACAATAATGATGTATTCGCAGAAAATGTTAAATATCATGCACAAGGAACAACATTTACACTCCATTTGAAAGATCAAACTTGTGAAATTAATACGAAACTTGTAGCAGATTTTAATGTATATAATATTTTAGCACTTGCAAGTCTTGCGATGTGTGAAGGAATTTCAATTGATGAAATAAAAGAAGAAATTGAAAAACTACAACCAGTTGAAGGACGAATGCAAGTCATTAATGAGGGTCAAGACTTCGGCTTAATTGTCGATATGGCTCATGCACCCAATTCTGTTGAGAAAGTATTAACATTTGCAAATAAAATGACAGATGGGAAGATTATTGCAATTACAGGATGTGATGGTGATCGAGATCGAACAAAGCGTCCTGTTATCGCTCGAATTTGTACAGAACTTGCGACACATACAATATTCACAGAAGGTGATACGTATGGTGAATACGTAGAAGATATCGTTGGTGAAATGATTGCAGGAATTGCTGAAGATAAAAAGAATTACGAAGTTGATTATGATCGCGGAAGTGCTATTCAAAAAGCAATTGCAATGGCTGACAGCGGTGATGTTATATTCGTTCTTGGCCGTGCAAATGAGGAATATATTCCAAGACGAGGTGAAAAAATACCATTTAATGATATTACAAAGAGTATTGAATATTTGAAAGAATATCTGGTGGAAAATAGTAAATGAGTTTATAGATGAACAGACGAATTGTCTGTTCTTTTTATTTTGTGATGTTGAACAGATGTTTTCTAGAGATGACGATGAAAAATGAAGTGTTCACAGAAATTTAAAAACAAAGTATAATAAGTAGTATATACTTTTATTGTCAGGAGGTTACGCAATTGAAAGTACAACTTATCATTAATCAAGAAATAGAAGATATTACAATTGAAATTAAAGCACCAAACACATCAGATGAAGTTGTTATGCTCATGAAGTCAATTGAGGAGTTAGTATATAGAAATGATTTTGTTCTAACTCACGATGAGGAAATTAAAAGACTCATTTCGTATAAAAATGTTGAAGCTTTTATAAGTGAAAACAGCTATGTGTACGCGATAACGGAAACAACAAAAAGTCGATTAAAGGTGAAACTTTATGAAATAGAGGAACTTGCTCGACCACATTATTTCTTTCGTATATCGAAGTCAGATTTAATTAATTTGTATTTAGTTGATTATTTTGAACCTGACATTGGAACAGGATATATTGTTGTGATGAAGCACAGTAAAAATCGTTACCGAGTAAGTCCGAAATATTTTAAACAAATTCAAAATTATATTGGAGGAAAAGTATATGAATAAATGGAAAGCAGTAGGAATTACTATAAATAATATCGCAGTGGGCCTCGGTGTGAGTGGTTTAATCACATTGCTGATGTTATATTTTGGAGCACAAGGAATGCTTGCAGGAAAAGGTGCCGTTGGAGATATTGCACATTCGTATCAAATCTTCTTAAATTACGTGTGGCCATGGTATTTATA
>JBOFHN010000033.1:0-26343 GCA_051649665.1 Culicoidibacterales bacterium | reverse complement strand
GTTTCCTGGTACGACTTTATTTCCAACATTTACCGTTCCATCCATATTTACTGTAAACTCAATGCTTGTTGCGACATCATATCCTACTGGGGCAAGATTTTCTGTCATCATATATTTCCCTGCAACAAGTTCAAGTACTTTTGGTGTATCCGCTGATATCCATTGTTCAACAACATTTCCTTTGGCATCTGTTACTTTTAACTCTGCTCCCGGAAGTTCTTTTCCATCAACATCTGTTTTACTGAAGTTTACTGTTCGTTTTGTAAGTTGGTCATTCATCACGACCACGTTTCCTGGTACGACTTTATTTCCAACATTTACCGTTCCATCCATATTTACTGTAAACTCAATGCTTGTTGCGACATCATATCCTACTGGGGCAAGTGTTTCTACCATTGTATATTTTCCAGCAACAAGTTCAAATGTCATCGGTGTATTTGTTGATGTCCATTGTTTTACTATTTTTCCTTTTTCATCTTTGATAGCTAATTCTGCTTCCGGAAGTTCTTTGCCATCAATGTCTGTCTTACTAAATGTTACTTTTCGTTCTGTCAATGCATCTTTCATTACAACTGTATTATTTGCCACAGTTGTACCACCAACAGATACCGTTCCATCTGGATTGACAGTAAATTTAATATTTGTTGCGACATCATATCCAAGTGGCGCAAGATCTTCCACCATAGTATATTCACCCATCGGAAGTTGGAACAACATCGGTGCATCTGACGATATCCAATTATTAAGAACTGCGCCTTGACTATTTAGAATTGACAATTTCGCTCCTGGAAGTTCTTTTCCATTTATATCGGTTTTACTCAAATATACATCTCGTTTCAATAATTGATCTTGCATAACCAATGTATTATTCGGCATCACTGTAGTTCCAACGTTTACTGTTCCATCGAGGTTGACAGTAAATTTAATACTTGTTGCGACATCATATCCAAGTGGCGCAAGATCTTCTATCATCGTATATCTCCCGGCACCTAATTCAAGCGTTTTTGGCGTATCTGTTGATATCCATTGTTCAACAACATTACCTCTTGCATCAATTACCATGATTTTAGCACCTGGAAGTTCTTTTCCGTTAATATCTGTTTTGCTGAAATTTACTGTTCGTTTTGTAAATTTATCTTGCATTACAAGTGTATTATTTGGCATAACATCATTACCAACAACTATAGTTCCTGTAGCACTTACAGTAAATTTTATAGGCTTTGCAAACTCATAACCCTCTGGTGCAAATGTTTCTACTAAAGTATATTCTCCTGCCACAAGATCAAATTCTTCTGACGTTGATTTTGTTGTCCAGTGTTGAATTGTTTTTCCAGTAGAATCAAGAATTGATAACTCTGCTCCTTGGATAGCAACTCCATTAACATCTGTTTTACTAAAATTAGATTTCCGTTTTGTGAGTTGATCTAACATAACAACTGTATTATTTGTTGTTGCTTTATTTTCAACTACCACTGTTCCATCGAGCTTGACTGTAAATGAAATATCAGTCGCAACATCATATCCAAGCGGAGCTAACACTTCTGTCATCGTGTAGTCACCTGCACCAAGTTCTATCACCATAGGCGTATTTGTCGATGTCCAGTGCTTTACAATTTTCCCTCTGCTATCAAGAATTGATAACTCTGCTCCTGGAAGTTCTTTTCCATCTATATCGGTTTTACTGAAATTCACTGTTCGTTTTGTAAGTTTATCTTGCATAACAATTGTATTATTCGGCATTGTTGTAGTTCCAACTTTCACCGTTCCATCAAGATTCACTGTAAATGAAATTTCAGTCGCGACATCGTATCCTACTGGAGCAAGATTTTCTATCATCTTATATTCACCAGCAGTAAGTTCTATCACTTTCGGTGTACTCGTTGATTTCCAATTTTCTATAACGTTCCCTTTAGCATCTACAACTGATAACGTCGCTCCTGGAAGTTCTTTTCCAGCAACATCTGTTTTACTGAAATTTACTTTTCGTTTTGTGAGTTGATCTTGCATAACAATTGTATTATTTGGCATTGTTGTAGTTCCAATTGACACCGTTCCATTAAGATTCACTGTAAATGAAATTTCAGTTGCAACATCGTATCCTAATGGGGCAAGATTTTCTATCATTTTATATCCACCAGCAGTAAGCTCTATCACTTTCGGTGTGTCCGTTGATTCCCAATTTTCGACAATATTTCCTTTAGCATCAATAACTGAAAGTTTTGCTCCTGGAAGTTCTTTCCCTGCAACGTCTGTTTTACTAAAATTCACTTTATGTGAAAGCAATTCATCTTTCATGACAATTGTTTTGTCTGCGATTGTTTTCCCACCGACTAAAATAAGTCCATCTGGTAATAGTTCAAATTCAATTGAAGTTGCTTTGGCATAACCTTCTGGTGCGATAACTTCCGTCATCGTATATTTCCCTGGTTTTAAATCTAATTCTTTCGGAGTCGCAGCTGATGTCCATTCAACATTCACACCATGCGCTCCAGTTACTGAAATTTTAGCTCCTGGTAACTCTGCTCCTGCAATATCAATTTTTCTAAACTTAACTTTCGACATACGTCCATCTATCATTTTAACAGTATTATCCGCGAGTGGTTTACCAGCACTCATCACTGTTCCATTAACATCGACAGTAAATGTAATATTATCAGCTTCAGCATATCCTGCTGGTGCTGATATTTCTTTCAACGTATATTCACCTGGTTTTAAATTCAATTCTCTTGGTACATCTGTAGATATCCAACGTGAAACTTCTTTTCCTTTATTATCAAGAATTGATAATTCTGCTCCTGCAAGACCTTTGCCCGCAATATCTACTTTGCTCACAGGAACTTTGTGTGAGACATAATCATCTTTCATAACAATTACGCCATCTTTTATCACTGTAAGTTGATTAACAATTATGCTACCAACTCGCTGGATTTGAAAGTCAATTGACGTTGCTATTTCATATCCCTCTGGAGCGATAACTTCTGTCATCTTATAGAATCCTGGTCTTAAACTTAATTCTTTTGGTGTTTCAGTTGATATCCATTCTTCATTCACACCATTGTCACCTGTTACAGTGATTTTTGCACCCGGAAGTTCTTTTCCACCAATATCCGTTTTTTTGAACTTAACAGGGTATTGACTGTCCTCATCGACCATCGTAATAACACTATCAGAAACTATTGTTCCATTTAATTTTACAGTTCCATCTTTTTCAATTACAAATGTTATATCTTTTGCCTTAACATAGCCATTTGGTGCCGTTATTTCTCTTAGTGTATACGTTCCACTTGGAAGTATCATTGGTTTAATTATCGCTTTACTTTGCCAATGTTCAACTTCTTTCCCTGTCGAATCTAGGAGAACTAATTCTGCATCTGGCAGTAATTCACCGCTAGCATCCGTTTTTTTTATCTTAGCAGTTCCACCTGGTATAACATTAAACGTTGTCCCAATCAAATCTTGATACAAACCACCTTGATTAAGGTAAAAATTCAAACGTAAATTTTCTGGCGTCTTTTCACCATCTATTATTAAATCAGGATTAATCAAACGTTCAAATACTTCTCGTTCTTGATTCAATAACATTGGTGCCATATGCGTATGTGGGTCATCACTTGATTCTGAATCAGTAAAGTACCATACCGCATTTTGGGTTACTTTTCGGAATGCTCCATCATTTAATTGATATGCTTTTTTCAATCCTGAACCATCAAGCGGATAACCATTAAAAATTACTGCTTTCACCGCATCTTCAAGTGCTTTTCCTTTAAGTCGTGGTAATTTAGCACTCGTGTCAAATTCATAATCTTTTCCTTCTACTTTTGTATATGTATTTGGTTCTACAGCTATATTCTTCGCAGGTGCATCTTTATATGCATTAAAGCAATAAACAACTTCTTCTTTCTTACTGCCCTTTAATCGCGCATTTAACGCTAGTTCAAATCCATCTTGTTCAGTAGAATACGCCTCATATTCATCTTGTGCTGATACTGTTTTCGTGTTACTCGGCATCAGCCCAAGAACCATTAAGATACTCAGTAAATAAATTACTATTTTTTTGTGTTTCATCTCCAACCTCCAAATGTTTATTTTACACTTTTATATAATAACATGTGTTGTATCTGTTTTCAATACTTTTGGTAAACATTTGAACATAATAATGTTAGCGTAGAAACTTTAATTTATCGCATTCACCCAATATTGTGTAAAAAAAGAAACCAACCCGCCGAAAACGAGTTGGTTTGAATTATATTTTTAACAGAATGTCACGTAATAATAGCAATTAGCTGAACACGTTGTGTAATAATAATTGTAGCAATTATTCCATGTCTGTACGTAGTAACAATCATTCACTTTTTTATTATAAAATGAGATTGTTGTTGTTTTATCTTTTACTACCGTTGCTGTTACTACCTTTTGTTCAAGTAGATAACCTGCTGGCGCTTTCACTTCTCTCACTTGATACGTTCCAACCGGAAGTTCAACTGCCGCTTCTCCGAAAGCATTTGTCACTAATCGTGAAACAATTTTTCCAGAAGCATCAGTAATCGCAAATTCCGCCCCGGCAAGTGCATAATTACAGCGAGCATCATATTTCTTGATTTTGATGATACCTTTATTTGGCTGACACTTCTCATTATAGAATGTCACTGTCGTCATTTTATTTTTGACTACTGTAACAGTTTGCGGTGTTTGATTAAGTATATACCCTTGTGGCGCTCTCACTTCTTTTACTTGATACACTCCAACTGGGAGTTCAACTACTGCTTCACCAAAGTAATTAGTAACAAGTCTCGCCATTTCACGACCAGAAGCATCAACTACAACAAATTCTGCTCCAAATAGTGGTCCACCACATTGTGCATCTTGTTTTTGAATTTTGATTTTCCCTTTATCAGGTTGACATTTTTCATTTTCAAACACTACTGTCATGACACCATTTGATACAAAAACTGTTTGTGAAACACCATTGAGAATATATCCTTGAGGTGCTTTTGTTTCCGTCACAATATATTTCCCTTGTAAAAGTGCTTTTGTTTGAGCTACTCCCATTACATCAGTAACAACGTGCTCTTTTAAATTTCCACTTTCATCTCTGATATCAAATTCAGCACCGGAAAGTTTTTCCTGTGTTTGTTTATCTTGTTTAATTATTTGAATTTTACCAACAGGTGGCATATTCGTAAATGTTTGAACATTCACCACTCCCGAAACTACAGTTACAGTTCGAGGTGTTGCATTCAATACATATCCAGCCGGCGCTTTAATTTCTTCAATTACATATTGACCCGGCAATAACTTACCGATAGAAATTTCACCGTTCGCATCTGTTGTAAAAATATTTACAGAACCATCTGAGACTTTTGTCACTTTAAAAATTGCATTTGATAAGCGTTTATTTTGATTCATTTCATCAACTTTAACAATAACAACTTTCCCTAGTAAGTCACCTTGTCCTGTTCCAGTTGAATATGCATCTTCATAGTGTGCAAAAGTTTCTTTTATTTTTTCATCCGATTTAAATGTTGCTTTGTTTTTCAATTGAACACCTGCAACATATGTCGTTTTATATTCAATTATATATTGATCATTTATATTCAATGTCCCAAATTCATAAGTGAAACTTGTTTTATCTGCGTTAAATTTAATATCTTTATTAATATCTCGTGTTTCGTAAATTTGTTCTATTCCACCATTTGGCAGCACTTTTACTTTTCTCAGTACAAATGATCCTTCAACATAATGAATACCTTGTAAGCGACCATCCGGCGAAAATAATGAATCACTAATCTTTAAATTTGAATATGTATTTCCTTTGTTGTAGTTTAATCGAATTGTCCAAGCTGCTTCATTTGGATTGTCAAGACGTGATGACCATTTATAAAAGTCTTCAGTAGGGTCAACACCAATTTGTCCTACGAGTACCGATGATGAAAAAATTTCTCCATTTAATTGAATATCAAACTTATTCGTTGTTCCATGCTGTACTTTCATATTATTAAATTCTGATGCAATTGACATCGTTCCTTTAATATTATATTTATTTTCAACATAGTCTGTAAAAGTAACTTTAACATTTCCACCACCATTTAAAAGTGGCGACACTTTTCCGTGTGCAACAACGTTATTTTGATTATCTGTAATATCAAAATTTTTCGCTGTTGTATCCTGTGGAAACTTCATTGTATCTGGAAGTGCGACTGTAAAATAATCACCTGCTTGCACTTTGTTTTCGTACATGCTCGCATCCCACGATATTTTCAATTTAAACGTTTCCCAATAATTAAATGTATTTCCTGTGCTTGCATCCCCATGTTCAATCACAAAATTTGTTATTTTCGCTTTTGTCATTTCAACATTGGCGGCATTTGCCAAAGGAATACTTTGACCGATGGTACCTAATGTTACAATTAGTAACAGCACCCATGAAACTACCTTCTTCTTTAATCTGTTCATAATAACTCTCCTCTTCTTTTCTTTTTTTCCTCTTTTCGCTTTGTTTTGGTGCGTTGTTACACGGAAATTATAACATATTCGTACATTAATTTCCATATTTCAGTACAAATCACAAATACTTGAAGTTTATTTCACTTTTTGTTTTTAAAAGAATATTTTTCAGTACAAAAAACTACGATAAATCAATGATTCCTCGTAGTTTATAAATATATATTACTTATGCTGTATAAACAATTTCTCCATCTTGCATCGTCATTTGAATTTTATACTCATTTTTATTAAAAATAACAACATCCGCAATATTTCCTTCTTTTAAATGACCATATCTATTTTTTTCATAAATCGCATTTGCTGGAATTGAAGTAGCCATTTTCAGCGCATGATCAACTGCCACTCCGACTTCTTCAATCAAGTAACGAAGACTTTCAACCATCGTTACATTTGCTCCACCAAGTTGGCCATCTTTATTTTTACACATTCCATCTTCTACATATACTAAATTACCTTCAAAAATAAATGATTTTATATCATCGCGACCCGCTGGTGTAACTGCATCCGTTGTCACATAAAGCGTTTCTGGGTGCATTTTCGTCGCTAGTCGAATATTAGAAGCATGAACATGATGTCCATCAGCAATAATTCCTGCATATAATTGTGCATGGTCGAGCACATAGCCAACCACACCCGGTGCACGCCCCTCAAGCGGACTCATCGCATTCCAAAGATGTGTCGCATGCGTGAAAAAACTCCCTTTTTCTGCGCATTCTTCATATGTTGCATTACTGTGTCCTATTGAAAGTGGTAATTTTTGTTCATGTAATAATTGTAACACATCGTAATCTACACATTCTGGTGCAAGTGTAATCATTTTAATGATTTTTTGATATTCCCCAAGTGTTTCAAGCATTTGCTGATCGAGCACATGGATTAAATGCTCTTGATGAATTCCTTTTTTCACCGTTGATATCATCGGTCCTTCTAAATGAATCCCTGCAACCCCTGCAATTCCTTTTTCACAAGCTTCATCTACACATCTTAACGCTTCTTTTATCTTGTCATCTCCACTTGTAATCAATGTCGGTAAAAAACGTGTACACCCGTATCGTACATTCGTTTGATTCATTGTCTTCAACACATCAATTGTTTGCTCGTCATTAAATAGTACCCCACCACAACCATTTAACTGTAAATCAAGCATCCCTGGCATGATAATGTTTTTTTGAGCATCAATACATTCCTTTGTGTATTGTTTGAAACTCTCCACTTCTGATTCTTGTAATATTTTACAAATTTTTCCACCTACGATAAGTACCGCACTTTCCTGAATAAAATGCGTCCCATCAAAAATACTTCCATTATAAATCATTGCATCATACATCATATTTTCATACCTACTGCACTTTCCTGTTTTGTTTTTCAACTTCTAAAAAATAACGATACGTTCTTACGCTCAATAGTTCTGCTGCTTCATCATCAATAACAAATAATGCTTTAGGATGCATTTGTAGCATTGAAACAGTCCACAAGTGATTTATACTTCCTTCAATCGCTCTATGAATTGCCTCAGCCTTATTCTTTCCATCCGCTAAAATAAGTACTTGTTCTGCATCCATAATTGTCCCAACACCAACTGTCAGTGCTAATTCTGGAACTTGACTTATATCGTTATCAAAAAAGCGTGCATTGACAATTCTCGTTTCTTCGCGTAATTCTTTATCACGTGTTCTTGATGTGAGTGATGAACCTGGCTCATTAAACGCAATATGACCATCCGTTCCTACTCCGCCGATAAATAAATGAATTCCACCTACCGCTTTAATTTTTTCTTCAAATCGAGTGCATTCCTCAGAAAGATTTTCTGCCATCCCATCAAGAATATTAATATTTTTTTCTTGAATATCAACATGTTGAAAAAAATTCGTATACATAAAGTAGTGATAACTTTGTGGGTGTTCTGGTTCTAACCCAACATATTCATCCATATTAAAAGTAACCACATGCTTAAACGATACTTTTTTTTCTTTGTAAAGTTGTATTAATTCAGCATACATTGTCAGTGGTGTTCCACCTGTTGGTAATCCTAATACAAATGGTCGATTTTCATCTGGATTAAACGCATTTATTTGACTCGCAACATATAGTGCAGCCCAGCGTCCAACATCTTTTTTATTTTCTTGAATAATTATTCTCATAGATATCACCTCGCTAACATTGTAACAAAAATTCACTTTATCGTCAAAAAATCTGAATTTTGCAAACACTTTCTTGACAACCGCTTTCATCTTTGGTATATTTAACTTGCGTAAGGAGGTTCTGCAGCATGATTCAAGTAAAAATTAAAGCAGCATACACTTCGATGACACCATCTGAAAAAAGAATTGCTGAATATATTTTAAATCATCGCGAAGAATTGAAAGACATAAACTCATACACCCTTGCTCAAGCAACCAAAACTGGCCAAGCTACAGTTATTCGCTTTTCAAAAGCAATTGGTTATACACACTTTCAAGAATTCATCCTCGACCTTCGCACCGGTGAGCATCAGGATATTATCGAACGTGATATCCACATTCAAGATGATATTATTACTACTAATACCAAAATGGTTCAAAATTATACAACGACACTCAATTTCATTCTTGAACAAAATAAAGAAGATGCCTTCCAAGCAGCCCTTTCACTTATCCTTACCGCCCAAAAAATCATTATTTTGGGGCTCGGTTCTTCCGGCCTTGTAGGACTTGATTTTGCTAACAAGCTACTTAAATATGGAAAACCAGCATTCTACAACAGTGATGTCCACATGTCACTGTCCCTCATTAGTAATGCTGGTCCAGATGATCTTGTTATCGTCTTTTCTGCCTCAGGTATGAAAAAAGAAATCCTTACAGGAGCTAAAAAAGCAAAAGAAGTCGGTGCTAAACTACTCGCTATTACAAGTCTCGGAAAAAACAAGCTCGCTCGAGATGCTGATGTAACTCTCTTCATCACAAACTTTTCACGCCAACAGTTAGATGCAACAACATCACGAATCGGTCAGTTCATCATTGCTGATATGTTATTTATTCATTATATCAAAGCAAATCATGAAACTTACCTAACTTTTAAACAAAATAGTGAGGACATTCTCAAAAAATATGAATAATTTTATTGGAGGTTTTATTTTATGATGTCATATCTACAAAAACTCGGAAAATCACTCATGCTACCAATCGCCGTTATGCCAGTTGCTGGTCTTATGCTCCGTCTTGGTAGCCCAGATTTACTCAACATCCCTTTCCTAGCTTCTGCTGGTGATGCTGTTTTTGCTAATTTAGCAATTCTATTCGCAATTGGTATTGCCGTTGGTTTTGCTAAGGATAACAACGGTTCAGCAGGATTATCAGGAGCTGTAGCTTTCTTTACTTTAACAGCATGTGCTATCTCAATTAACAAAGATATCAAAATGGGTGTATTTGGTGGTTTAATCGCTGGTATTATCGCTGGTGAATTATATAACCGTTTCCACAATATTAAGCTCCCTGATTTCCTCGGATTCTTCTCAGGTCGTCGTTTTGTTCCTATCGTAAGTGGATTCACAGCCGTATTTGCTGGTTTCATCCTCGGATATGTTTGGCCTATCATTCAACATGGACTCGATAACTTTACAAGTTTTGTTGTAAGTCTCGGTGCTCTTGGCACATTTGTATTCGGATTCTTTAACCGTCTTCTCATCCCAGTTGGACTTCACCATGTAATGAACGCCTTCTTCTGGAATGGATTTGGTAGCTTCCAAGGTCCAAAAGGACAAGTTGTCGGAGATATCCCAAGATTCTTAGCAGGTGACCCTACTGCTGGTTACTTCCAATCAGGATTCTTCCCTATCATGATGTTTGGTGTTCTTGGTATTTGTTTAGCAATTTACACACTCGCTAAAAAAGAAGATAAAAAAATGGTTGGTGGAGCACTCATCTCAATTGGTCTTACATCATTCTTAACAGGAATCACAGAACCAATCGAATTCCTTTTCATGTTCTTATCACCTGTACTTTATTTCATTCACGCTATCTTTACAGGTCTTTCAATGGCAATCACAACTTACCTCCACGTACGTGTTGGATTTAGTTTCTCAGGAAGTGTGTTAGATTACGTTATCAACTTCAGCAAAGGTGAAAATGCAATTCTTATCATTCCTATCGGTCTTGCTTTCTTAGCACTTTACTATTTCGCTTTCCTCGCTATTATGAAAGCATTCAAAATCCGTATTGCTGATTCAATGGTTGAAGATTTAAAAATTGAAGCTCAAAACAACGCAACAGTAAACAACGAAGAGCAAATTATCAATTTCATCGATGCACTCGGTGGAGCTGAAAACATCATCACTGTTGACAACTGCGTTACACGTCTTCGTCTTGATGTAAAACAAAACACTGATATTGATGAGCAAGTTCTTAAAACACTCGGTTCTCGAGGTATTGTTCGTCCATCTAGTACTACACTTCAAGTTATACTTGGACAAAAAGCACAAGATGTAGCAGATGGTATGAAAATATTACTTAAAAAATAATAATTAAAAAGGGTTCACTTCAAAATGAAGTGAACCCTTTTTTTACTTTTATACATAATGTATTTCTACTGAACCAAACTTTACATCAACATTTATAACTAATTGATATGACGCTTCTAAACTTGGTTTTTCACCGTATTCTTTAATTGAAGATATAATATTTTTTACAGGTCTTACACTCACTTTCATTTCTTTTGGCACTGTTAACCTCACACTACTAAATGCACTATCAATCGTTAAGATGGCATCTTGTACAAGTTCAATTTGCTTTAAGTGTACAGAAGTTTCACTAAATCGACTTGAAACAAATCCACCTTGGAACGCTTTTGACGTCGCAATGATTACACTTGAATTGAAAAGATCTTGCACATCAATTGTATCAGCAGTTTCTGTGAAATGCTTTCCCGTTAAATTATCATCTCGTTCTTCACCATTCATCTTGTATATAATGCGCTCTTCTTTTATATCTTGAGTTGGTACGATATTTTTCAATAGCATCGATGTTCCTAACGCTAAAAGAGCGGCTGGACCAACAAATGACCATGGACTATCAATATCTGATAAACGCCACATAAGACCAGTGCGTGAAATCCAAGTAAACATCAGAAATCCAAGTCCTGTATAAAAAGCAAAAAACGGTAAAAACCCTAATTTTCTTTGGAAGAATTCATTTACACCGTATACAATTAACAGTCCTCCAACAATTAGATGCATCAATGATCCTGCTAAATAAAACCGTGGGCCAAACTTATCCCCTAGCACAAAAAGACCGATTGCAATAATAATTATTCCCCAAAATGTACTTGATTTTGATTTCATAAATAACTCCTACTTTCTAAACGCCCATAAGTCGTTGCTTTACCAATTTTATATGCTGTGATGAGGCGAGAACTTTCCCCATATCATCTTGCAATGTAATTAAGTAAGGTGTCCCAAATGATCGTTCTATTGTATAAATTTTATTAATATTAATGATGATTGACTTTGAAACACGAATAAACTGATATCCTGCTACAAGGTTCTCAACTTCATACAGTCGCATCATCACCTTATAACGATTATCTTTATGTACGGCTAAAATAGTATTTCCATTCGCCTCAAAATAATACACATCTTCAAGTTTCAAAACATATTCAACATCATCCAGAGTTCCGATGATACTCGACTGTTTCGTTATTTCTTTTTCTGTTAAAAAATCAATTAACTGCGTCAGTTCTTCATTCAATGATTTCGTATAAATTCGAACTCGTGGCTCTTCATCTTCTTGACTTAAAATAACTTCAACCTTCAACATCATCACCTCACACCAATAGTATATGACATATTATACCAAAAAATACGCATTTTCGGATGAAAACATCATTTTGAATGATGAACTCGCTCTTTTCCATGATATTAAATAAAAGCGAACTCGTGCGTTCGCTTTTATTTTTTCCAACGTTCAAGATTTTTTAATTGCATCGGATACATCCATGCAATGATTTTCTTTGCAAATCTATTTCCCGGAGCATTTTTAATTCCTTGTCTCCCCTTAGCTACCATTTCTTCAAATGTTATATTCGGCTGTAAAAATTTTCCATTTCCATAGCAATATGCACAGTATTTATCGGATTTTGTTAATCCAACTTCACTCCCCCGTAAATCTTGACCTTGGGCCTCAAGTGGCATTCCACAACTTTGACAAAATTGTTTATTCATTAACTGTTTTCCTCCTGTATATTTTAAATGTAGTATAGCACAATTCAACACTTTTTGACTATTCTACTGTTTTGTTAATATTATTTCTTCCCCTACTTTCTTCAATCAACTGCTAAAAAAGAGACTGATATACAGTCTCTTTTTATCTTACTTTTTAATTATCACTGCAAAATGCAATTTGATGTATTCCACCGTTTTCAAGTACTACTTCTACCGTGTTCTCTCTTTCTGTACCTGCCTCAGCGGAGCTCACATCTATTACAAAATAGTGTCCTTTGGGAAGTGAAACAGAAACTGAACCATTTTGATCCGTCACAACTTGCGCAACAATTTTTCCTGTTTGATCTTTTACCGCTATTTTTGCTCCTGGAATCAATTTTGAACCATTTCCATTATATTTTTTAATCATGATTTTACTTGCATTTTCCTGAGCCTTTTGATTATAAAACGTGAGCGATACACCTTCATTTGGAACAACTGTTACCGCTTGTAACCCAGTACTTAATTCATAACCTTCAGGTGCTTTTGTTTCTCTTATTTGGTAATTCCCAGCAGGAAGATTAATTGTTGCTTCACCACTTTGATTCGTTTTTATCGTTTCAACATTTGTACCATTAGCATCTAAAACTTCAAATTCTCCACCTGATAATAGATTACCAGTATTTCCATCACGTAAAGTTACTGTGAACTGTCCTTTTTGTACTTGTCCTTTTTTATTGTAAAACGTGATATTAGAAACTTCATCTTTAGAGATTATTACCGATTGTTCTGTTGAATTTAATTCATAGCCTGCAGGTGCTTTAATTTCTCTCACTTGATAATTCCCAGCAGGAAGATTAACTGTTGCTTCACCACTTTGATTCGTTTTTATCGTCCCAACATTTGTACCATTAGCATCTAAAACTTCAAACTCTCCACCCGATAATGCATCCCCACTTGTAGCATCACGGAGCACAACTGTTAATTGTCCGGCTTGTATATCATTTTTTTTATTATAAAACGTTGCACCCGTTCTCGTGTTTCTTGAAATTGTTAATGATTGTACCACTGGGTTTAATTCATATCCACTTGGTGCTTTAATTTCCCTTATTTGGTAATTCCCCACCGGAAGATTCGTTATCGCTTCACCACTTTGATTCGTTTTTATCGTACCTATACTTTTACCAGTAGCATCTAAAACTTCAAACTCTCCACCTGATAATGCATTCCCATTCTTTTCATCGTATAAGTTTATTACTAATTGTCCAAACTGTCCATAACTTTTTTGGTTATAAAATGTCACTGTCATGATACTATTTCGCCATAACGTAATCGATTGTACTGCTGCGTTAATTTCATATCCCTCAGGAGCTCTTGTTTCTTTCACCTGATAATTTCCTGGTGGTAGATCAATTGTCGCTTCTCCATTTTGACTTGTAACAATCGTACCAACTGTATTCCCTTGCATATCCGTAACAGTAAACTCTCCACCTGATAATGCCCCACCGTTATTTACATCATATAATCGTACTTTCACTTGTCCTGTTTGTGGTTGTGCTTTTTGATTGTAAAATGTCACTGTCATTATGCTATTTTTCCATAGCGTTAGTGATTGCACTGCTGCGTTAATTTCATATCCCTCAGGAGCTCTTGTTTCTTTTACTTGGTAATTTCCTGGTGGCAGATCAATTGTCGCTTCTCCATTTTGACTTGTAACAATCGTACCAACTGTTCTTCCTTGCATATCCGTAACAGTAAACTCTCCACCTGATAATGCCCCACCGTTATTTACATCGTATACGCGCACTTTCACTTGTCCTGTTTGTGGCTGTGCTTTTAAATTGTAAAACGTCACTGTCATTATGCTATTTCGTCGAATTGATAGTGGTTGTACTCCTGTGTTTATTTCATAGCCTGACGGCGCTTTTATTTCTTTGAGGTAGTAATTCCCACTCGGTAAATCAACCATCGCTTCACCACTTTGATTTGTCACTATCGTCATTAGAACATTGCCCATTAAATTTGTGACCGCAAACTCTCCACCTGATAATAGTGTTTCTTTATCCGTGTCATATAACTTAACTTTCAATCTTCCAACTGAATTTGCAAATGGTTGTATGCTTGAAATTTCCCTACTTTCAGCATGTACCACTACATCCCCTTGATTTACAGTTGCAAGTGACACGCCACACAAAAGTGCTCCTGCAACTATTCCCTTTTTAAATTTTCCCATAATACATTCTCCTTTATTTTAATATTTTTCGCTTTGTCCTGGAGCACTGTACATTATTTAGTATATCATACGAATTTATCCTTTTCTACATAAATTGAGTACTTTTTCACAATTTGACAGTTTGATGAAACTGTAACTTTCATTACATTATAAATAAAAAAAGAGGATGAATTCATCCTCTTTGACTATATAAATCATCTCTTCTTTATTTCTCTATGCTCAATTTTTTCCTTATTTTTTTTCGTTATTGATTTGCACTATCGTTTCTTCTTTTACAACTACAGTTGCAAATTTAGTATCTGTATTTAGTTTATATTCTTGTGGTACCGCTGTTTGTAGCACTTTATATTTCCCAGCTGGCAAATCAATACTTGCTTCACCTATAAAATTAGTAATGAGCTTTGCTACAACTTTTCCATTTTCATTCATCACTGTTACTTTGGCATCACGAATTGATAATGAACTTCCTTCTCTATGGCTCATCACCATCAATTTCCCAAGCACTGGCGGTGTTTTTTGGCTTGTGTGCACGACTTCTTTAACACGATTTTCTTCTACTGTAACAATATGCATTTCTGGATTTTCAACATATTTTTGAGCTGCACTCATTTCTTTTATTTGGTACTCACCCACAGGAATATTCTGAGCAATTGCTTCTCCTTTCGATGTCGTAATTACTGTCGCAATTGCTTTTCCATCATCGTTGAGTACACTAAACTCTACTCCTTCAAGAGCTCTTCCACTTATTTTATCTTGTGCTTTTATTTTAATTGAGCCCATAGCTGGCGCTTCTTTAACATTCAATCTTGTTGCTACTGATAATCCATAGCGTACTATTACAAGTGTACTCACCTCTGAATTTACGATATATTCTCCTGGAACTTTTGTTTGTTGCGCTTGATAATCTCCTGGTGGCAACTCCATTTCTGCTACTCCTGATTCATCAGTAATCATTGTCGCAACTTGTTCTCCTGTTTCATTTAATATAGTAAATTCAACTCCCATGATTGGTTTTTTCGTCTCTTTATCAAAAGCTTCTACTCTTCCTGTTCCTGGTGCTTGTACCAACTCTTCTTCAAAAAACGCTACTTGACTTCCTTGATTCGGATATACTGTTACATATTTAGGAAACATGTTCGAAATATAACCTTCTGCTTCTTCTTTTTCTGTTACTCGATATGTTCCCGCTGTAAGATTAACAACAGCTTTACCATCTTCATCTGTCACAACATTTAACGTCTTTCCTTTTTGATCTGACACCTCAAGAACAACTCCTGAAATCGGCATTTCAGTTTTTCTATCATACGTATTTATAAATAATTGTCCTATTGATAGTGGTTCTTTTTGACTAAATCGACTTACTAAACTCAATCCATAACGTACAACGTGTATACTTTGTTTTTCTGGATTTAATGTATAGCCAGCTGGGGCTTTAATTTCATTTATCGTATAATCACCACAAGGGAGATTTCGTTTATTGGCTTCCCCTTGTTCATTTGTCACTATTTTATCAATTTTTTTACCTGTAGCGTCCAGAACCTCAAACTCTGCACCAGACAATGGTTTCCATGTATTTTTTTCATACACTTTAACTTGAAAATGACCAATTGGTGTTTCCTTTTTTTCACTAATTCGCGTTCCAATGACAACTCCGCCACTCGGAACTTCTAATGCCTGTACTTCAGGATTAGCAACGTATCCTGTAGCGGCATATTTTTCACTCACTTTGTATTCACCCGAAGGAAGATTATCAACTACAATTTCACCACTTAGGTTTGTTTCACGGATAGCAACCACTTGTCCGCCATCATTTGTAATAGAATAACGGGCTCCAGGAAGTGGAATCCACTTATCTTTTTCATACACCCTTACCTTAAGTGTTCCTACTTCTTGAATAGTTGATCTTGTATTTACTTTTTTTGTATTTGCGGCTTGTGCAGTAGTCACACCCTGTCCGATAGTGCTAAATGCAACAAAATACAAAAGAAATAACGAAATAAATATTGTTTTTAACTTGCGCATAGATATTACTCCTTTTTGTATAGTTTTTTGTTTTGTATTGGGGCATTGTTGTACTTTTAGTATATCATATGCAGCTTGTGAATTACACAATTTTATAGTTATTTTTCTACACTTTTATGTAGAAGTTTTAAACATTTTAGATTTAGTGAAATTCAAACACAAAACGTCAAGATGATTATTTGATCATCTTGACGTTTATTTATTTTCTAATTTTAAATGTTTGAGGTGCAAAGTTAAATACAAGAATTAATGATATCGCGCTGTATACAATACAAAATGCAATTGTCAAAACGGTAAAGAGCAATAGTGGGATTTCAAAACGAAATAGTTGATAACACAAAATATACATACCTATATTCAAAGTGTTATATAAATATCCTTTTGCTTGTAGTTGACTGTTGTATGGTTGCAACAAATAATACAACATTAAATGGTGTATTGAAAAAAGAATGGACAAACTATTTATAGAGATAAATATAAGTGCAAAATATTTCCACTCTATTGAAGGTGAGCTAATCCACAACAGTACACAAATACCGACTGAAATAACAAATGATGGTAGCAAGTTGACACGCACTACTGTTTTCAAGCGCTGAACAAAAAACGAAAGAATAACCGATCGCTGACGATAAAAACGATAGTTCAGCATACTTCGATCGCAATTTACAAACATTGCTTGTACCACTTTACTTCCCTGATTTGTATAGTACATTACAATAAGACACACGCTCATATGTGATTGTATAAGGAAAGTGACATTGCTATTAAACTCAGGTCTTACTAGCAGAGCAACTGTGATTATCGTAAAAATGGCACTATATATAAGAGCATATCGAATTGATGACGTTAACAAAATCTTTCGGTGCCTGTTGAAAAAAATACTATTCAAATACGAAAATCCGTGTTTAGAATTATCTGTTTGAATATCAACACTCAGACTATCAGCTACACTTTTTTTCATCATTTCCGTTTCATCAGTAGCATTTAAAACTAAGTTTTCCCAAACCAATTTCTTCTTATAGACACTTTTAAATGATTGCATTTTCAGCAATCTTCTATAACATATATATGTAATTGGTAGAAGCACAACGCTGAATAAGCAGTAATACACATCAGAAATTGATATCCCCCACATCGCTTTCACAAAAATTAAACTCGCTATCATAAGAAGCATCAAAACGACACTTAAAATATTTAAGGAGCGTTTATCATTGTACGCTATTCCTGTTTTTTCAAATAATCTAAGGAGCATATAACCCACTATAATTTTAAATGAAATATAATATGCTGGATAAATAAGGCAATAGATCATATTCATCGGTGTCACAAGGCTGCATATAAATAAAATCAACATACTCAGTACACTTTTTTTAATCAGTGTTTGCGTAAGATTCATCATCGCATATTTATTAGCATCTACTTTCAATAAAACAATAGTATAATACATTTCTTCTGACACTTTAAAAAGAGGATTGTAAAAAAAGGCGGCAAAGAGGGTGATTGGGAAAAGAAAGCTCATCACATTCATATTTCCAGTCCATCCAGAATTCATACCGGGGAAAATGATAAAAAGAAGTAAGAATACAATTTGAATTATCAATTCTTTAATAGTTTTTGAAATATAATTCAAAACAACTAGCGTATTATTAATCGCTTCACTTCCATACAAATCACCTGGAATGATTTTTTTAACGAAGGGGATTTTACGTAAATAATAAATTTTTTCATTTAGACCCATCGCAATATTTAATTTAAACGTCTGTTGAAAGAGCTGAATCACTATATTCTCCTTTCAACGTACTAATAATTTTATGTTTTAATTGTTCATCACTTAAATTTTCATTTGATACCTCTGATAGGATACCATTATTTAAAATAACAATCTCATCGCACAAACTTAAAGCAAGTTCCATGATATGCGTTGAAAAGATAATAATGTGATCACCTTTTATTTCACGTAATAAATTTTTCATATCTTCTGCAACAATAACATCAAATGATGTTAAAGGTTCATCTAATAATAAAACATCAGGCTTGGATATAAAATTAATAAGCATCTGCATCTTATTTTTCATACCATGAGAATAATCTTTCATCAATTTATCACGATCCGCTTCATCAATTTTCATTAACTCTAAATACGAATCAACACTTTCAAAAGGCGTTTGCTTATTTTCATGAATATCAATAAAAAACTTAACAAATTCACGTCCTGTTAAAAACTCAGGTACAACAGGACTTGATAATACATATCCTATATCATCATATGATAGTTTTCTTCTTTCATTTTCATCCTCTATATAAAAGCTACCACCATCAATATCAATATCTTCATTCATACAGTTAAATAAGGTTGTTTTCCCAACACCATTTCGACCAAGGAGTCCATAGATTTTACCTTTCTCAAATGTAAAACTTGTGTTCTCAAAAATAACTTTATCTTCAAATCGTTTTTCCAATTGATCAATAATAAGTTTCACTTGCTTACCTCCTATAAGTGCACTTATTATATCATTTTTGAAAGTGAATTCAAAATTTTTCATTTGAAAATACTCTTTATTGCAGAATACTATTGACTTTCATTTTTTTATCTGTTACGATTACCCTGTAATACATAGTAACTTAAGAAAGGGGTGTTTTTATCGACAGTCAATTAAAAAAAGGTACTCTTGAACTTTCTATTCTCGCAATTCTCGAAAAAGAGGATAATTACGGATATCCCATTGCAAAACTTCTCTCTGAGCATTTACAAGTAAAAGAAACAACAGTATACCTCATATTACAACGTCTTGAAAAACAACTATTAATTGCTGCCTATAAGGTTGATAGTGGTGAAAAGAAAGTACGTAAATACTATACATTAACCGAGCATGGTAAAGCACAGCTGATTACGTACACAAATGAATGGCAACATATCAATCGTGTCGTTAACACTTTTTTAAAAGGAGATTTCAATGGAAAATAATTATATTCAACAATTACAACAAATTTTAAAGACTCAATTCGTCATTCCTGATGGAGAACGTGAATCTATCATTGATAATTATAAAGTAACAGTTCAAACTATTATCGATGAAACAGGGCATGAAGAATCGGTAATTGATCAACTTGGAACGCCAGAGTCACTTGCAGAAGAACTCGCTTCAGAATTCAACTTTTCACGCTCTACTACTTCTCAGCAAAGTGAAACTATACATACACATTCACAACAATACAAAAAGAAACCTCATTGGCCGATTATCATTATCTTTTCAATTATTGTGCTTTTCTTAGGCTTTCCACTCATTTTTGCGATTTTTAGTACATTAATTGCATTTTTAATAATGCCTATTGGGTTCCTCATTTCCAGTATTGTATTTTTACCATCTCTTATTTCACATTCTCCGTGGTTTATTCTCTCACTTTTTCTCGCTGGTGCTTCAACACTCGCGCTCCTCATTCTTCTCATCATCATCGTTGTTCGTGGGCTTATATTCTGCTTTAAAAAAGCATTCTCTATTCAAATTGAGAAAAAAGCTAAAAAACGCGTTCCTTTTGCAATTGTCATAACACTGATCGTTATTTCTATCATCTCCAATACTGCGGTGTTTTCACTCCCTTTTACGGATCCTTATTTAAGAAGTAAGATTCCTGGAAACATGTTTGTCTTTACATCATTTAATAATAAAACTAAAACATTTACGAAAGATTTCGCTCCTCAAGAAATAGAGCAACTTCAAATTAAAGGGTCTGGTATTCATATTAAAACAATTGAGAGTAATGATGATCAATTTCATATTCAACTTGATACCGTAAATGGATCAATTGACAATGCAGTTCAGATTGATAATAAAAAATTAATCATCAAAGAATCAAATATTAATTCTTGTATATTCTGTTTTGATTTAGGCCACTCAAAAACAAAGCTCCAATTAGCAATTCCAAAAAATACTTCCTTCGATTTTGCTTCTATTGAAATTTTAGGAGGTCATGCTGAACTCGACTCCATCCAAGCAAAAACAACCAACTTCAAACTCACTGGTGGTGAAATTAAAATTGGTAACTTAAAAAGTGATGACTCTACGGTTAAGATTACTGGTGGTGCAATCAATATATCTTCTTCACAAATTCAATCAACACTTAACTTAGATGTAACAGGTGGGTCTGCCGATTTTGACTCACTCGATGCCGATACTGCCAATTTCGATTTAAAAGGTGGATCTGTTGATGTTCGCTCATCTCATATTAATAAAATCAGTAAAGATATTAAAGGCGGTTCGCTTAATATTTAAAAAAGAAGTGGTTTAATAAAACCACTTCTTTTTTTAAATTCTATTGTTTCAAGTATATCGACAATAATTCCAGCCCTTTGAGTAATATTTCTTTTTTACAACAATATCCAACTCGAGCATGCCCTGGTATTCCAAACGCAGATCCCGGAACTAATAAAACACCTGTTTCTTTTAACAAATTAATACAGAAATCTACGTCATTTTCGTTAATATCCAACTTGATAAATGATGTTGAAACGTAATGTGGAACAACAAGTTCAACACGTGGTTCTGTTTCAACCCAGCGTTTCAGAATTTCTAAATTTTCAGCAATTATTTTTTGATTACGTTTAATAATTTTGTCTTTGTTCTCTAGTGCATGAATAGCTAATTCATCCGCTAAAACACCACCACAAATCATCGTGTAATCACGGTATTTACGAAAGAGCTCTGTAATTTCTTCACTCGCTGCTGTCCAACCAATTCGAATTCCCGGTACAGAATATGTTTTAGATAATGAATTTGTTGATATTCCTTTATCATATAAATCAGCAATCGAAACAAATTCACCTTCTGCTGTTAATGGAGCATACACCTCATCCACTAAAATATATGCACCAACCTCTTTTGCAATAGCAACTATAGATTCTAATGTCACTTTATCTAGTAATGTTCCTGTTGGATTATTAGCGCTATTTAAACAAATCATTTTTGTATTTTTCTTCACTTTACTCGCAAGTAGATTAATATCTAGTTGCCATTGATTCGCTTCTTCTAATTCAACAAAATCCACATGTGCACCGAGGGATCTCGGAATATCATAGAGTTGTTGATATGTTGGCAACATTGAAACCACATGATCTCCTGGTTCGATTAATGCATAAAGTGCAAGTAAGTTTGCCCCAGTAGCACCGTTTGTTTGTAAAATATTTTCTGGTCCTAATGTTGTGTATAACTTACTCACAAGTAGTTTAAATTTATCAGATCCCTCAATCCATCCATAATCCATCAATTCATTTTCACGTTTTTCAAAATAATCTTTTACTTTCGTTCCATCTAATTCAATAAGTTCCTTGAGTGTCAATGCATCAATCGAGCTTTGCGATATATCATACTTTGCTTGTTTTTCCCATGTGTTTAACCATTCTTCAACACCAAAATGTGGTATTTCCATATAACTCACACCCTCTCATTTCATTTCAATCAACCGATTTGAATAACACCTGTCACCATCATGACAATTGCAATAATAGCAATAATACTCACTGTAATCATTGTTATTATTTCTTTTTGAGTAATTTTCTCACCAGCATCATGACGTGTTTTAATATAAAGTGCAAACCCTGGTAAATAGGCAATACTGCACATGAGCACATATGAGAATCCTGCTAAAAATATACCCATTAATTGGAATGTAACTGCAATAATACCAATTAATAAATTTTTATGATCTTTCTTTTCAAATGAATACTTCACTTGATAAATACCAACAAGAAGATAACAAATTAAAATTGCTGCAGTACACAATGAATACGCAAATTTATATGCATAATCAGTAAATAAAAATGTAAATAAGAAACCATTTGTTAATATTGCTGTCATGAATAAAGAATATGTTGGTGCTTTGCTCGCATTTAATTTACCCCAGGATTTCGGTAAGATACCATCACGTGCCATTAACATTGTTGTCTCTGCTGGAAGCATAGTCCATGATAGCCATGCACCAGCAATTGAAATGATAAGACCAATATTAATAAGTGTAGCTCCCCAATCACCAACAATTGTTTTTAAAATGTTTGCCATTGCAGGTTGTTGCATTTCTGCTAATTCAGCTTGATTGAGCACTCCGTAAGGAAGTAAAGATGCAAGCACATAAATTGTTAATAGCATTGCAAGTCCAATAATAGAAGCACGCTGTGCATCAGAACGTTTTTTTGCACGATTCGCTAAAACACTTGCACCTTCAATTCCAACAAACACCCACATCATAATAAGTAGAGATGCTTTTACTTGATCCCAGACATTTATAGATAATGTCTGATCTTTTATTACATTAGAAGAGACATTTCCCCAAAAATCTGAAGTAAATACACCAGCTTTAAATGAGACAATTATAATAATTAAAAATAAAAATAGCGGAATAAGCTTTCCAATCGTTACAACTACATTGATAAAGCTGGCACTTTCAATACCACGATTCACAAGTAAGGTTAAAGCCCAAATAAAAATACTTGCAACTATAATTGAAGGTATATTTTGTCCACCTTCAAACATTGGAAAGAAACCACCAATTGCACTCATCAAGATAGTAGCAAAAGCAACGTTTCCAAGCCATGCAGAAAGCCAGTATCCCCATCCACTAATAAAACCACCGATTTTACCAAAGACAGCTTCAGCATATCCAAATATACCTGAATCTAAATCTGGTCGCTTATCAGCAAGATTATTTAGCGATAGTACAAGTGCTAATATTCCTACACCAACAATTAACCAAGCCAATATCCCAGCTCCCGGAGAAGCTACGTTTGCAAGGTCTTTTGTAATTCCGAAAACCCCGCCACCAATAGAAGAACTTACAACTAAGGCGACAAGACCATATTTACTAATTCCTTTTGTTTCTTTTTCCATACATCATCACTCCAAACATTTATTGTAAGGGCTTACATAATGAAATAAAAGTCCTCTACCCTTATTTTATCACAAACAATATTTAAAGCAACATTTTTTTTATTTAAATCTTCCAATATTCCTGTCCATTTTGTGTTCGATCAATAAATTTATTTTCATACAATTCTCTACGAACAATAACATAATCTTCAAATGCAATATATTTACAAATATGTTCATCCAGTTGCTTTTCAGTATATTTTTCATCACTCTTCAAATCTTTTGCGATATATTCAAGAATTAAAATCTTATTTTTTCTTTTAGAAGGCCATATTTTAACTTTCCCTTCTGTATTTAAATAATTTTGAAGCTGCTCTTGGTTCATATCCATACCTCATTTTATTTTATAAAAAAACACGAATCCCGTGCTTTTATCTATCTTATAATTTTATCACTATTTTCTTTGGCGCTCCGGACAGGAGTCGAACCTGCGACCTATCCCTTAGGAGGGGATTGCTCTATCCATCTGAGCTACCGAAGCAATATTATTTTTATTATAACATAAAAAAACGAGAGTATAAACTCTCGTTATATAACTATTGATATTTTCGTTTCATATATGTATGAGCACCTAAAGCTGCAGTCATAACCACTAAAAAACCAAATCCATTATTTGTTTTTCCACTTGTATCTGGAAGCTCTTCTGTTCCTTTTTTGTCTGTTGTCGGTTTATTTTCAGCCGGTGCTTTCCCTATTACTTTCACTTCGTATGTTTTAGATACAATAACAGGTCCATTCGCACTATTTTGCTTTGGAGAAATTTTCCCATCAGTTGCATACACTGTAAAAGTATATGTTTCACCAGATTTTAAATCGCTCGCGATACTAGCTTCTCCTTTACGAACAACCGAAATAAATGTTCCTTGTAAATCTAAAATCGCGATATAATCTTTACTTATATCAGCGCTATTATCTCCTGCGGATTCATTAATCATTTTACCGATAATTTCTCTTCCACCAACACCAGAATCACCTGTATATGCTGTTTTAATGCCTTTTGAATCAACTTTAAACATCGTTCCTGTTGTAAGATCATATTCAAAACCTTGGAGATTCTTATTAAATTCTGGCAGTTTATTTGCTTCATCAGGAACTTTTAATAGACGTGGAACGTTATTATATGTTACTGTTCCAAGTTTTTTAAGTTGAGCTTGTACTGAATCACGGAGTAAATCACCATCATATGTTTTTACATTTTGAGCATTTTTAAAGTCATATTTATCTCCACCTGTAAACATAAAGTCATTTGTTACCACTTTATATAATTTACCATCAACAAGTTCTTCTGCGAGTCCTATTTGCTCTCCTTTTTCATTTGTTGGTGTATAGTACATTTCTGTAATTCGACTACCTGCTGGTTGTGTTGGATCATAATAAACAGTTAAACCTGAGAATTGAACCCAACCGACATCAGTATTCAAAATTCCATTTTCAATGTTCTTTTTAACTTGCTCTTTTGTTAAATCCATTGTCACAAGATAATTATCAAATGGCATGATGTTGTACATTGTCCCTTGTGTAATAGTTCCTGCTGCGATTGGATCACGAAATCCCCCACCATTCATGATTACGATTGGTTGTTTATCTAAATATCCTTTATCTACAAGTTGTTGTCCTGCAAGATATGAAAAATATTGACCAAGTGTTGACATTCCATCAAAACGACCATGTGAAAGTTCACTTGGATTATTTGCTACTGGTACATCTAAAAGTGAAGCTAATTTACCGCGCTCGGCTGCAATAATATCTTTTGTTTGTTGATGTTCTGGAAGGGTAGCAATTTGTGGTATAAGTGCATCTACTGTTGGCGTAACGTTGGTTACTTTTCCGGCTGCATCAAAATCAATTTTTGTATGTGCAACTGCACGACCATATGATGCTGCTTGAACAATTGATACACCATTTACTTTACCTTGAATTGTTTGATGTGTATGACCAGTAATAATAGCATCTACACCTTTAACTTTTTTTGCTGCTTCTGCTGCTTCACCAGTAATAACCCCGGCTTTGTCTTGCATACATCCTAGGTGACTTAACACAACGATTGCATCTGCTCCTTGAGCTTTGAGATCTACTGCAAGTGTATTAATATCATTTACTGGATCTCTAAAATCAAGACCTTGAATATTAGCTAAATTTGTTTTATATGCAGTTTCAGGTGTTGCAATCCCAATAAGACCAACTTTTTTACCTGCAACTGTAATCATCGCTGTTGGTTTTGCAAATGATACACGTTGCCCTGTTTTTGCATCATAAATATTTGCTGCTAGGAATTTAAACCCACCTGTTGCTTCCCATCTTGGTACGTCATTTTGTGGTAAATCCCAGTCAAATTCATGATTTCCAAGTGCTGAGTATTGAATATTTAATTCTTTTAATGCTTTTGCCGATGCTTCTCCTTTTGTTAAATTTGAAAGCGGACTTCCTTGGAATAAATCACCAGCTGCTAAAACAGCCGTATTTGGATTTGTTGCTTGATATTGTTTAATATGCCC
>JBOFHN010000032.1:0-6754 GCA_051649665.1 Culicoidibacterales bacterium | reverse complement strand
CGTAGTGTTCTTCTTTGATTCCATATCCTGGATGAGAAATCTCAGGCGTATTGACACCTGATAGTCGAATTTTCGTTGAGCCAAATTTCTTCGTGCTGGCAACAAATGTATCTCCATCAACACAACGTTCTAGCTGAATCATTTCTTGATTCGTATTTTGTTTTGCTAACCCAAATTCACTAATACAATAACTAAGTAAAAGTACCAAAATGATGACTATTGCACTGACTAATTTTTTCGTATTTTGTTTTTGCATATGACTCCTTAAAATAGCGACATTTGATTTGAATCATCAAGTGTATCTAAAACTCCCATACCACTCAAGCGTTCAACAATAACTTTAGACATTTTAGTTCGTTTTTGTAAATCTTCTTTTGATAAAAATGGTCGAATTTGTCTTTCTTCGATAACTGCTTTTGCTACTGCATCTCCAAGTCCTTCTACTGCACGAAGTGGCGGTATTAATCCATTATCTGTAACAATAAAATTATCTGAGTGTGATAAATTCAAATCAATTGGTTCAAACTTAAAGCCTCTTGCTGTCATCTCAAGTGCTAATTCTAGATTCGTTTGCAATGCTTTTTCTTTTACAGAAGCAGAAAATCCTTTTTCATCAATTTCTGTAATCTTCTCCATAATTGCTGCATGCCCTTTGTACATCGTTGCTAAATCAAAATCATTTGCTCGAATACTAAAAAATGAAGCATAGAAATATAACGGATAATATACTTTGAAATATGCAATTCGTACTGCCATTGTCACATATGCTGCTGCATGGGCTTTGGGGAACATATACTTGATTTTTTCACATGAATCAATATACCACTGGGGTACTTGATTCATCAGCATTGATTCAATCCACTCTTCTTTCAATCCTTTGCCTTTACGAACAGATTCCATAATCGTAAAGGCAAGTGTCGGTTCTACATCTTTATACATCAAATATGTCATAATGTCATCACGACAACCGATCACTTCATCAAGCGTACAAATGTTTTTTTGTATCAACTCTTGGGCATTTCCACTCCACACATCAGTTCCATGTGATAGTCCTGAAATCTGAACAAGTTCAGCAAAGTTCTTTGGTTTTGTTTCAGCGAGCATTCGTCTTACTGTCCGCGTTCCAAATTCTGGAATTCCATATGTTCCAACTGGACTCTTCACTTGCTCATTTGCCACATTGAGTGCTTCATTTGAAGCAAAAAGACTATATACTTTCGGATCATCCATCGGAATATCATCTGGCTCAATTCCGCTGAGATCTTGAAGCATCCGAATAATAGTTGGATTATCATGTCCGAGAATATCGAGTTTTAATAAATTATCGTGAATTGAATGGAAATCAAAGTGCGTCGTTCTCCACTCACTTTTTGCATCATCTGCTGGAAATTGAATTGGTGTTATATCATAAATATCCATATACTCTGGTACAACGATGATTCCACCCGGATGTTGACCTGTTGTTCGCTTTACTCCCTCACAACCATTTACAAGACGTGCAACTTCTGCACTGTTGGCCGTTATTCCGTGGTCTTCTAGATAACCATTAACATATCCAAAAGCCGTTTTCGATGCAACCGTTGCAATTGTCCCTGCACGAAATACTTTCTCTTCTCCAAAGAGCACTTTAGTATATGCATGTGCTTGTGATTGATAATCACCCGAGAAGTTCAAATCAATATCGGGAACCTTATCTCCTTCAAATCCAAGGAATGTTTCAAAGGGAATATCTTGACCATCTTTTTTTAGTGGCGTTTGACAGTTCGGACAAATTTTATCTGGCAAATCAAAACCACTTTTGGCAAGCTCAGGAGGTGTAAATTCAACATGGTGACAATTATCTGCTGTACAGTAATAATGTGGTGGAAGTGGATTTACTTCAGAAATTCCAATAAAGCATGCGACTACCGACGACCCAACTGACCCCCTTGATCCTACAACATATCCATCATCCATCGATTTTTTTACAAGACGCTGGGAAATCAGATAAATTACTGAAAATCCATGACCGATGATACTATTCAATTCTTTTTCAAGGCGCTTTTCAATTAATTCAGGGAGTGGATTCCCATACATTTGATATGCTTTTTGATAAGAAAGTTCACGAATTTCATTTTCAGCATTATCCATATTCGGTGTAAAGAGTTTATCTTTAATAATTTCGATATGCTCAATTGATTCTGCAATTTGATTTGTATTTTCAACAACAATTTCATACGCTTGTGTTTCACCGAGCCATGAAAAATCATTTAGCATCTCCTCAGTGGTCATAAAATGTTGAGATGGTATTGTTTTTACTGATTTTCTTGCAAGATGATGTTTTCCCACTTGCGATTCAATATAAATCTGGCGGAACATTTTATCACGTTCAGTAATATGATGAACATTTCCGGTTGCAACAACTAATTTCCCATGCTTTTTAGCTAATTCAATCATTGTCATTATCGTTTGTTTTATTTCATCAATGCTACCAAATTCACCACTTTCAACTAAAAAAGCAAGCTGCGAAAGAGGTTGAACTTCAATATAATCAAGTGTTTGAATTAATTTTTCAGCTTGACTTAACTGTCCATCACTAATAAGGGAAAAGACATTCCCTTGAAAACAAGCACTTCCAAGTAATAAACCTTCTCGATATTTTTCAATGATTGAAAGTGGGATTTTAGGAACACCGCACAAATACGTTGTATTCGCATCTGACACAATTCGGAATAAGTTTTTAAGACCTGATTGTGTCTGTGTTAAAAGTGTAATATGTGTTGTTCGTGTTTTTTCAAGATACAACTGCTGTGTTATAAGTTGATCAAGTTCTTGCATTTTGACAATCCCTTGCATTTTAAGCAACTCAAGCATCTTTAAAAGAACCTGAGCAGTTGCCTGTGCATCATAGATGGCACGGTGATGATTTGAAAGATCAACGCCTAATTTCTTAGTTAAAAATTTCAGACCATGACGTTTCATTTCGGGAAATTGAAAGCGTGCTAAATCAAGTGTATCTAAAAATGGATTTTCAAGTGCTTCACCAAATTGAGAATATGTTTTTTCTAAGAAGTTCCGATCAAACTGTGCATTGTGAGCAACGAGCACAGCATCCCCGAAAAATGCTCTCATCTGAGGAAAGACACTATCAATTTTAGCTGCTGTACTCAAATCTGCTTCTGTAATATGTGTTAAGTCAAGAATCTCTTGTCTTGGCAAGAAACTCGGTTGAACAAAGCACTGAAACTCATCAACAACGCGACCATTTTGAATTTTAACCGCACCAACTTCGATAATTTCATCATATCGAGCATGAAGCCCAGTTGTTTCAAAGTCAAATACAACATACGTTTCTTCACTCAACAGCAAGTCACGATTATAATTCCAATAAATATGTGGATCCTGAATTACATTGATTTCAACACCGTATAATACTTTTATTTGGCTTCCTTTTCCCGAAGCATAATATGCATCAGGAAATGCCTGTACCCCATTATGATCTGTAATTGCAATTGCATCATGACCAAATTCGATTGCTTTTTGAATCAATTTTTTCGTTGGAATCACACCATCTAGTGGTGAAAGATTCGTATGAGCATGAAGTTCAACGCGCTTTTTCTGTGCATGATCGCGAATTATGGCCACTTGTATTTGCTCAAAATCACGAGCCATTAGCGTGAGTTCATTATTTTGAAATGTATCCACCTCTGGATTCCCAAAAAATTTATACCACTTCTCTTTTTCTACACGAACATCATCTTTTGACAGCCACCGCTTTACAACAATTGAACTTGTATAATCTGTAATTTTAATGAGTTCTAACTGACTTCCACTTTTCAACTCACGAACTTCAACATCAAATACAAATCCTTCAATTACGACATTTTTCATATATTGTGTAATCGAGAAAATTTTGGTAATTGCTTCATTTTTATATTTATTTTGAAGTGGTTGCTTACGTGCTTTAGGTGCTGATTCTCCACTCGGTTTAACGGGTGCTTGTGGTTTTGGTGCTATCATTTCTGGTTTTGGCAAAACAACATCATCTAAAATTTTTTCAAGCTTCTCTGCATGCTCACTCTTTTCGCTTAAAACAACGTCTATATCCAATGTTTTAAATCCTGCGAATTGGAAAAAACGAGTAATGTGTTTTAACTCAGAGTCCAAAAAACTTTTTGCAAGTGTCGTCACCGTCTCGATATGAAGAAGTTGTTTCTCTTCTTCTAAAAAGAGAAAGGATTGTGATAAATACGTGTACGAAAGCGTGTTTTTCTCGTATTTTGATTTATAAAATTCAAAATATGCTTGCACTAAATCGAATGTAATATCAATTGTTTGTGCTTTTATTTCAATATCACATTGATACGGAAAATGTTGATTGGCACCACTGTACAATAAAGAAAAAATATCGACATCTAATAAGTGCTCCGTATGAAACAGAAAATGCCAGCGGCTTTCCTCTGCATTGACAAAGACATTATTAAGACTGATTGTTTGACATTTTTGCTTTTGCTCATCATTAAGTTGAATTTGCTGAAAAAATATTTCTGTCTTTGACATACAATTCCTCTTTTACTGAATATTTGAAACTTCTTTGATTGTCATTTTTATTGCTTCACCTGTTTGATTATTAAATACTTCAACAAGTCCTTCTTTAAAATCACGACCAAATGTAACACGTGTACAAGCACCGATTAAATCTGCATCTTTTTGCTTTGCACCCATACTTTCATTACGATCATCAAGCAATACTTTAACACCTTTGGCTTTTAATTCCGAATATAGTGTTTCTGCAGCTTGAACAAGTGCTTCATCTTTCTGATTTGCAGTTAAGATATGTACTTGGAAAGGTGCAAGTTCTCGAGGCCAAACAATACGATCTTCAATAACGTTGTGTTCAATCACTGCCATCATTACACGACTTACACCAATTCCATAGCACCCCATTAAATATGGTTGCTCTTTTCCATTACGATCCATAAATGTTGCATTCATCGCTTTTGAATATTTATCACCAAGCTGGAACACTTGACCTACTTCAATTCCTTTTGCATGTTGTATCGTTCCAATTCCATCTGGTGATGGAGCACCAATAGGTAAATCACACACTTCTTGATTTGCAGCAAAATTACCGCCTTCGGCAAAGACGATTGTATCTTCACCAATTTCAGATAATGCCATGAATTCAAATGATTCATCACCACCAATTTCACCTGTTTGTGCTTTTACTGGTCTAAATTGAAGTTGACAACGAGTAAATACATTACTATATGCATCATAAAATTTTTGGTACCATTCATTAAGTGATTCTTGTGTTTCATGGAATGAATATGCATCCTTCATCACGAATTCACGACCGCGCATCAATCCAAAACGAGGGCGTCTTTCATCACGGTATTTATTTTGAATTTGATAAACAACAAGTGGTAATTTTTTATATGAATTCAAGTAATCACGTACACTATCTGTCACTACTTCTTCATGTGTTGGACCAAGAGCAAAATCACGATTGTTGCGATCTTGTAATCTCATCATTTCATCCCCATATGCATCCCATCGACCACTTTCCATCCAAAGTTCTTTCGGCTGCATAATTGGCATGAGCATTTCTGCTGCTCCAATTGAATTCAATTCATCACGAATAATTTTTTTAATATTTTCAAGTACTTCAAATCCAAGTGGTAAATATGTATATATCCCTGCTGCTGTTTGTTTGATGTATCCACCTTTAAGTAATAATTTATGACTAATTGCCTCAGCTTGTGCTGGTTCTTCTTTTAATGTTGGTATAAAATATTGTGTTTGTTTCATTTCATAATCTCCTTATCGATTAAATATTTTTTGTATATCAGAGAATGTTAATACTATGATAAATATAAGTAAAATAACGATTCCAAATAATGTCATCATCGCTTCAGCTTTACGTGATATTTTACGATGTGTGAGCTTTTCAATCAGAACGGTAACAAGTCTTCCTCCATCAAGCAGTGGAATAGGAAATAAATTTAAAATTCCGAGGTTTAAACTCATCATCGCAATAAATAAGAGCACTGATTCATATGGGCTTGTCGCTGCTACTTGAGTATTCTGTTGAAAAATACTCAATGGCCCACCGAGTGTTAAATTTGCAAAATCAAGTGTAAACATCGCCTTCAGTCCAAGAATAATGGAAAATACTAATGTAGTTGTTGTCATTAAACCAAATTTCAAGCCTTCCATGACCCCATAAGAGCGAATTGTTTCAAATCCTAAATTAGGAGATGTTCCTTCTGTATGTTTAACGTGTGGAACATCAAGCTTTATTTGATTTCCATTACGGTTGACAACAATATTATATGGTGTATTATCCTTAACAGTTACTAATACTTTGTCATATTCACTTTTTGATTGCACTGTGACATTATTTACTGTAGTAATTGTATCACCTTGCTGCATCCCTGCACGTTGACTCATGCTATTGGTGTGAACTTTCCCAATCGTTAATGATTCACTTGGCGTCCCGATAAAGACGCCGATCAACATGAAGATAATCATTGCTGCTGAAATATTAAAAATTGGACCACCTAAAATAATGATTGTTTTTTTCCATGGTGATTTCGACCAAAAACGGCGATTAACAGGAGCCATTTGAATATCATTTTTCCCCTCAAAAATATGAGCGTTGTCATTCAATGTAAATGTTCGGCGTTTTCCATCTGACGTCAATAAACGAAGTCGCATTGATCCTCGTAAATAAAAATTAATTATTTCTCCTTCAATTTGATTGACATCTTTC
>JBOFHN010000031.1:0-3985 GCA_051649665.1 Culicoidibacterales bacterium | reverse complement strand
TTAATCCCGCTACTAAAACCTTCATCTCAACCGCCCCTCCCACATTTTAACATACATCTCTCAGCTTTAATAGTTGATAGCGATAACAATAATTTCAACATCTATTCCGCTGCCCACTTCATAAAAAATTGCACTGTTTTCATCCATGCATCCGCACTTTCTTCTAACATACAATGGGAATCATTTTTCCGATATCTTGGATTGGGTTGATATGCAATTGTTAGCATATGACCGACATGATTATAATTTTGATGCTGGTATTCATAATGAAAATTTCCATCTAAATGGCTAAGTATATCTTCACAAAACATCGATGAAGGCCATATTTCATCATTGTGAGCAGATAAAAGTAAAAATGGACCTTTTACATTTTCCACTTTTATTCGGTTTTGCTCATTCCCATATTTTTTTAATAAATATGTATATGGTTTCTGTAGATTGTTATGACGAAAAAGTGTTTTCTGAATCAGATAGGGAATAAATGGACGAATTTTAAATGGGATATATGAATAATGTTTATCTTTATATGTCCATGACGGCTGTTTTGACATTCTTCGTTTATTATTAATTCCCTCAAATATATAATTACTTGGTGTATTAGCAACAACACATGACAGTGATTCTAATTCACTCGCTGCAAGTAATGCAAGTTCGCCTCCTTTTGATCGACCATATATACCAATTTTATCATTCCCTGTTTTTAATTTTATAAATGCAATCGCTTCTTCAATTAATTCGAGTGATATCGAGGTAAGTGTTTTGCTGACACCGTTTAATCCAAAGTAACACACAGCAAGTGCGTTAATACCATAACGAGTAAGCATTTGTGCAATGTTTTGCGCTTTTTCAATTCGACCATCACTTCCACTCAACACAATAATTGTCGGCATATTCAACTTTTTCTCACTGTAAAAAAAGCGAGCGAGTAATTGATTTAACTGGATATCTTCACACACAATATCACTATCCATATACTTTCTAATTATTGTTGTTTCACAGAGTAACTTTTTTCCTGAATATGCACGCAGCGTAACATGATAATGCGAATGTACAGGAATATTGGATAAATCATTACTTTTTTTTGTTGTTCTTATGCCTACTGGCTTCATGTAATAAAAAATCCCCATTGGATGAATACCAGTATAATCACCACGTATCGCTACTGCTGTATCTAAACAAAAGACACAACTTCCCTCAACTATATATGTTACACTAGATTGCCAAAGTGATCCAACTGATACATTAGGAAGTGCATTAATACAATACAAGTCTTCACTCTCAGCTTGAATTGTAATTTCCTCTACATCAGGCAAATTTTCTAATTTAATTGTAATTTTCTCATCAGCAAATGATTCTACTGAATCGATACGAAAATATGTATTCATTCTATCACTCCTATTTAAAGCATAATATGCTCACTCCTTAAAATGAGTGTATGCTCATTTTTGTATTTTGTCAAGTTTTCTTCTCTAAGATAAAACTTAAAAGAGTTGACATATTTTTTTTAATTACATAAAATAAGGAAGAGAGGTGTATCCTATGACAACAGAACAAAAACAAGTGCGGAAGCCAACACAAAAACGTGCGATTCTCACAAAAGAAAAAATATTAAATGAATCAAGAATCCTTTTCTGCAAAAAAGGATTCTATTCAACTACAACAAATGAAATTGCGAAAGTTTCTGGTGTTTCTATTGGTAGTTTATACTCGTATTTCCGTGATAAGGATGAAATTTTATTTGAACTTTTACATTTACATACACAGTACTATCTTTCTATTTTTGACACTGCTCATAAAACTTTAGATCAGCTTTCATCTGACCCCCGTAAGTGGTTAACAATGCTCATTGAATATATTATTTCACTGCATGAAACAACAATTGATTTCAGCCGAGAGTTACGCTCCTTATACACTTCAAAACCAGAAGTTACTGAAATGATGAATAGACAATATGATCAAAACAGAAAAATGATATTTGATATCCTTGAATCACACAAACAAGAATTTCAAGTTCAAGATACTGAAGCTTTTTCATATGTCCTTTTCAACTTTATAAACGCACTCGTTGACAGTATTGTTTTTTTTAATCATGACATTGATCGAAATCGATTGATTTCAACTGGCATTGATTGCTTAGTTAAAATGATGTAATAAAAGGCACGATTAAATCGTGCTTTTTATATATTAATCTTCTTGTTTTGTTTTCGCAATTACAATTTCACGCACACAAACTTCTTGTGGCATTTGATAAGCAAAATATACACAATCTGCAATCTTAGCAGCATCTAATCCACCTTCAATTGTTTTTTTCCAGTCATTATAATTCGATTTAATATCTTCATTTGATGTATGACTTAAAAGTGGTGTTTCAACAACACCTGGGGCGATGACAATAATTCGAACATTACTCGCTGCTGCTTCTTTTCGCATACTTTCTGTAATTGCATGCACCGCATATTTCGTTCCACAATACACTGAATGATCATTAAATGTTTTTCGACCAGCAATCGAACTTATATTCATAATCGTTCCAGTATTGCGTTGTATCATATCTGGAAGGACAAAATGTGTTCCTGTTAAAATCCCTTTAACATTTACATCTATCATTTGTTCCCATTCACTATACTTTTGTTGATCAGGGTACCCTAGAAGCATCAATCCCGCACAATTGATTAATAGATCTGTTTTCCCATATACTAATTCTGCTTCTTTTATCGCCTCTCCCATTGCTTCTAAATCAGTCACATCTACCGATTTACACATACAATTAGGAAGCTCAAGTTCATCCATCGCCGATTTTCTTCGTGAAAGCATTAATACAGGATGCCCTTCATTTGAAAAACGTCTTGATAATTCTTTACCAATTCCTGAACTTGCTCCTGTAATAACAACTAATTTTTTCATAAAAATGACTCCTCTCATTTACAATAAACTCATTTCAGCTTATAATTCAATTATACAGTTTGCATTCATTTCTGCAAGAACGCACTTTTTTTATACTAGGTGATATTTTTTACACTATGGAGGATTAATTTATGAATGAAAAAGAAAAAATAAAAGTAATATGTGAAATGGAAGTTACTTTAAAAATGATTGGTGGAAAATGTAAACCACTTATTCTAGAATATCTCATCACAAGTGGTACAAAACGTTTTAATGAAATTTTATCTTACATTACGCAAGTTTCACAGCGTACATTGACAACACAACTCAGAGAACTTGAAGCCGACGGACTTATTTCGAGGAAGATATATGCCGTTGTTCCCCCTAAAGTAGAATATTCAATTACGGAAAAAGGAAAAAGTTTATTACCCATTCTTGATTTAATGTGTGAATGGGGAGAAAAAAACATCGATGATCGCTTTGAACTTCTCAATCCACAATGCACATAAAAAGAGTCCTACACAACATTGTGTAGGACTCTTTTATTTCATGCAATTATTTTACAGTAAATTTTTTGCGTAAAATCAAACTGATTATTCCGCTTGAGAAGATCATGACAAACATTCCCATAATATTCCCTTGTTGCGTTCCAGATGTATCTGGAAGCATTGCTGTTTCTGTTTTTTTGTTTGTCTCTACTTTATTATCTACAACAGCTTTTTGACCTGTTATTTTCACTTCATATGTTTTAGAAACTTTAATCGCACCGGCTGGTTTAGCAGATGCTGGTGATATTTTTCCATCCGTTGCAGTGACAATTATCTCAAGTGTTTGTCCTGATACAAGTGACGCTGGTTTAGCATTTAAACCAACATTAACTGCATCTACAAAACTTCCAGATGGAATATAATCAATATAATCTTTACTTACATCAGCACTGTTATCACCTTTTACACTTTCAAGTAGTGAGGCAATCATTGTTGTCATATGTGTACCTTCTAATTTTGTTTTCATTCCTGTATTATCAATTTTGAACATACTTCCTGTTGCAAGATCATATTCAAAACCTTTAATATTTTGGCTAAATTCAGGTAATTTATTT
>JBOFHN010000030.1:0-15259 GCA_051649665.1 Culicoidibacterales bacterium | reverse complement strand
AATCAGTTGTTGTAACTGATCAAGTTGAACGTGATATTGAAGAACTTGCAAGCTTAGCACCACTTCACAATCCAGCGAACTTAGAAGGAATTCGCACATTTAAAGCACTCCTTCCTAACGCTGTAAGTACAGCTGTTTTTGATACATCATTCCATCAAACGATGAAACCAGAAAGCTTTATGTATCCACTTCCATATGAGTACTATGAAAAACATAAAGTACGTCGTTATGGAGCACATGGGACATCGCACCAATTTGTATCACAGAGAACGGCAGAATTAATTGGTAAAGATTACAGTGATTCGAAAATCATCGTTGCACATCTTGGAAATGGTGCTTCAATCACCGCAGTGAAAAATGGCGAATCAGTAGAAACATCAATGGGATTCACGCCACTTGCAGGACTTATGATGGGAACGAGAACTGGAGATATTGATCCAGCAATCACAGCATATTTAATAGAAAAAACAGGTCTTGATGCAAACGGAGTCACAAATGTTTACAACAAACAATCTGGTCTTGCAGGTGTGTCAGGATTAACAAGTGATATGCGTGATATTATCGCAGGTGTTGAATCAGGAAACGAGCGCGCAAAACTTGCATTTGATATGTACACGAAGCGAGTAGCTGAGTATATTGCAATGTATTATATGAATATGGATGGTGCAGATGCAATTGCATTTACAGCTGGAATTGGTGAAAATGCGACACCAGTACGCCAAGGTGTAATTGAACGTTTGAGTGCGCTGGGAATAAAAATTGATGAAGAAGAAAATAAAAAACGTGGAGAGCATAAAATCAGTGCTGAAGAATCAAGTGTTGCTATCTATGTTGTGCCAACAAATGAGGAATTAGTTATTGCTCGCGATACACAGGAATTAATGAAATAGAGGTAAAGAGAATGGATGTAATGAAGCAGATTTGGGATAAGATTATGATGTATGATACGATTGTAATCTTTCGTCATGTTTCACCCGATCTTGATGCATATGGTTCACAAGGTGGACTGGCAGAATTGATTCGAGTGAATTTCCCACAAAAAAAGGTGCACTGTGTTGGTGAAAAGGATCGAAAATTGAGCGAACTTCTGTTTGCACCTCTTGAAACGCTTCGTTTACAAGAACCATTTTTAGCGATTGTAACGGATACGGCTAATGAAATTAGAATTGATAATCGCTTGTACAAACAGGCGGATTATCTTATTAAAATTGATCATCATCCACCGACAGACCAGTATGGAAATATTCAATACGTTGATACAACAGCGAGTAGTGCCTCAGAAATTATTTTTGATTTATATTTATATGGTACACAGCTTTCAGAATTAGAAAACTTACTTCTTCCAAAAGAAGCAAAACGTCTTTTATATGCGGGAATCTGTGGAGATACAGGTCGCTTCTTATATGGAACAAGTAAAAAAACACTAGAAACAGCAGCATTGTTGATTCATAATAGTTTTGATACAACGGCATTGTTTGCTCATATGTATGAGCAAACACTTCTGGAATTGAAATTTCAAAGTTCATTTATTGATCAAATTGAAATGGTGACAAAAGAATTTGCTATTGTTCGCTTTACAAAAGAACTTTCGAAGCAATTGAATCCAGCACATTTAGATTTATCGCGCTATATTTATTTGATGGCAAATATTAAAGGAATTCGCGCTTGGATTTTATTTGCTGAAGATGAAGATGGTAGCCAAATTCGTGTGAATTTACGTGGGCGAGGATTTAAGGTGAGTGAAATTGCAGAGCAATTTGGAGGTGGAGGACACCCATTTGCATCTGGTGTACGCGTGAAAGATTGGGCAAGAGCTGAGGAGATTATTCAGCAAGTAAAAGCTCAATTATAATAATATTTTAAAAACAATAAAGGAGAATTTCTTTGGAACTACTCATTATATTAGGCTTATTAGTGCTTAATGGGATATTTGCGATGACAGAAATGTCGATTGTAAGTACGAAAAAAATGAAATTGAAAGTCGATGCGGATAAAGGAAATAAGCAAGCACAAAAAGTGCTTGCTATTTCAGAATCACCGGCATACTTTTTTTCTGCAATTCAAGTTGGTGTGACACTGATTGGTATCTTTCTTGGTTTGTATGGAGGTCAGAGTTTTATACTGCCACTTGCGAATGTGTATCAAGGATTAGGAATGCATGCCGATGTTGCATTTCAATTCGCTTCAGTGACGATAATCGGTGTGATTACAACACTGACAGTTGTTGTAGGGGAACTTGTACCAAAACAAATTGCAATTGCATTTCCAGAAGTTGTCGCTAAAGCGCTTGTTTATCCGATTGATATTTTTGCGAAAATATTTACACCGATTGTCTGGCTTTTTACAGCGATGACAAAAGTGATCACAAAAGTACTCCATGTGAAAATTCAAGAAGAAAAAGTAACAGAAGAAGAAATCAAAGTTATCTTAAAAGAAAGTCTTGAAGATGGTGAAATTGAACAAAAAGAACATGATATTATCGAGCGTGTTTTCTCACTTGATAATTTACGTGTTGAGACGTTGATGACACCGATGAACCAAGTGATTATGCTTTATGAAGATGATACAATCGATGAAGTGAAAAACAAATTGATTAAAGATGCACATCGTTTTTATCCAATATATAATTCAGATGGGAATGAAGTCATCGGGGTAGGTACAATTGAAAGATTACTCCAAGCGATTTTTGATAATGATTTATCAGTGAGCGATGTGATGGAAGATGGTTTCTTCATTCCAGAAAATACAACAGTTCACAATGCTCTTGAACAAATGCGAAAAGCTAGAAAAAATTACGCACTCGTTGTAAATGAATTTGGAATGACACAAGGTATTTTAACGTTAAGTGATATTTTTGATGCATTAACAGAGTCAGAAGTTCAAGATTCAACGATAGCCGATGGATTGATTGTTCGTTTTGATGGGAGCTTACTCGTTGATGGTCAATATCCATTTTTCGAATTACTCCACGCGCTCAACCGTGAAGATTTACAAGAAGATAATTATGACATTAATACAGTGGCAGGTTTTGTCTTAGATCATTTTGAACGTATTCCCGAAGTAGGTGCACGTTTTGAGTGGGCTGAATTTACATTTGAAGTTGTTGATATGGATAAACAACGTATTGATAAAGTTTTAGTGAGTGAAAGGAAGTAGTGATGAGTAAAAATTTATTAAAATTCACTTTGGTGATTGTGAGTGCGTATTTACTCATACAAATTTACTTACTGTTTGGAACGTGGGCTTCGAGCACAGTGTTGATGTTGTTCTTTTTAACATTACCTTTTGTTGTAGGGTATTTTGTTTCTTACATGCTTGCGCCAGGACTTGCTTTTTTAGGACGTAAGGTGAAATTACCTCCGAGTATTGTGTTGACAATTATTTTATTTCTTATTATTGGAAGTTTAACTGTTGTGAGCACGAAATTTTTCCCGATGATTATTCGTCAATTTACGAGTATTTCATCAACATTGATGAATGCGAGTGATACAAATACAAACCGGATTAATGAATTGTTTTTGAAACTAGGTATTGATTTAGAATCACAGTTGAGTTTTTCTCATATCGTTCAAAATGCAGTTCACTTTTTCACATCGAACTCATCTTTAATTACAGGGCTGACATCTAAAATTTTCTCAAGTCTTCTCTCGGTAGGATCATTTTTACTTTTCTTTATATTAACGCTTTTTTATACAATCGATAAGATTGAAGCGAAATCAAAAGAAAGACTTAAAAGATTAAGAGAACATGGGTTTTTCTCATTTGCTGCTTTACTTGAGCGAATTGATCAAATTTTCCGTCTCTATTTTCGGGGTGTGTTTGTTTCAATGGTGTTTGTTGCAACAGGAAGTAGTATTGGATTTTGGATTTTAGGATTACCGAATCCAATAGGTCTTGGTCTAATATGCGGGTTATTCAATGTTGTTCCATTGCTTGGACCATACATTGGAGCATTTCCAGCTGCCTTTGTCGCCCTTTCGCATGGATGGGCCCCACTTTTGTATGTGATGTTAATCGTGTTAGTTGTACAACAAATTGAAGGGAATTTTGTAGCACCGAATATTCAGGGAAAATTCCTTGACATCCAACCATTATCTATTTTGATTGGGATTGTTGTTTTTGGTTCACTTTTTGGTTTGATTGGAATGATATTTGCAGCACCATTTAGTGCGACGTTGAAAGTTATTTTACTATATATTCGGACGAAAATTCCTGTTTTTAAACAGTACTGGGATAAAATTGTTCATTCAGAATAGCCAAATTAAATTAATCTGATAAGAAGGAGTGTTTAATATGCCAAAACATCATATAAAAATTGTCGCGAGCAACAAAAAAGCATTTCATGATTATGAGATTAAAGAGACATATGAAGCAGGAATTGTTTTGACGGGAACAGAGATTAAATCAATTCGTCAAGGTAAAGTAAATTTAAAAGAGAGTTACGCACGTATTCGTAACAGCGAAGTATGGGTTTATGGGATGCATGTTGCCCCATTTGAACAAGGAAATCGTTTTAATCATGATGAATATCGAAATCGAAAATTACTTTTACATAAGGCCGAAATTCGAAAATTAATTGGACTAACTGCTATTGATGGTTATACACTCGTACCAATTCGTCTTTACTTACAAAATGGTTTTGCTAAATTAGAACTTGGTCTAGCAAAAGGAAAGCAGACGCATGATAAACGTCAATCGATAAAAGAACGAGATCATAAACGGGAAATCGAAAAAGCCTTTATGCGTGATCAAAAAGGTCGTTAACATAAAACAGATATTTGTAAAGTTTGAGAAATGAAAGTGTTATATATGAAAGAATGTAATAAGCGTGCATATGCAAAAGTTAATTTAACGTTAGAAATATTGGGTAAAAGAGCGGATGGCTATCATGAACTCCGTTCTATTTTCATGCCATTACAATTTTGTGATTTTGTTACAGTGCGTCTAACGAAAGGAACACAAAATATTCGATTGATTTCTAAGTATCCAAAACTTAATACGAAACAAAATTTAATGTATCAAGCAGCTGATTTATTTTTAAAACAGTATCAGTTGATGTATGATGTAGAAATTGAATATACGAAGCGAATTCCATCGCAAGCAGGTCTTGGTGGAGGATCGGCTGATGCAGCAGCGGTGATTCGAGCATTGATTGAAATGAGCGAACTTACGCTGTCTGATAGCGAAATTATTTCATTGTGTAGTAAAATCGGCGCTGATGTACCATTTTGCTATTTCAATCAACCGGCACTTGTTTCAGGGATAGGTGATGGATTTGAATTTTTTGAAAATTCATATAATCCATACGTGGTCTTGATTAAACCTAAAAAAGGTGCATCGACAAAACGTATTTTCCAACAAGTATCATCATATACTGATGCTTCATATCAATATTCTGATAAAATGCGTAAGGCGTTGATGGAAAATGATAGAATTGCTGTAAAGGATGCAATGATGAATGCACTTGAGCTACCAGCCGGAATCCTTGTTCCGGACATTTTAAAAATCAAAGCTGATTTGGTTAATCGTGGGTTTTTAAGTACTATTATGTCGGGGAGTGGAAGTACTGTTGTTTGTCTTGTAGATGATAAGCAAAAAGCAAATCAAATTGTCGATGATTATAAAAGGCGAGGCTACTTTGCAGTTTGTACGAATTTCTTAGAAGAAGATATATAAACCTTGCAATTATATATGAAAAAGTATATAATAAATATAATGTCTATTATCTAGAGGAAAGGAAATGTATATGAATTTTGAACTTATACGTGAATTAATAAATTATGCACTTCCAGTTGTTGCAATAGTGCTCATTATACTTGTTGTGGCACAGGGTGCAAAAGCTGACGGAGCTTCAAGTTTCATCGTTGGTGGTGGTGCGGAAGAGCGGTTGTTTGCAGATATGAAAGAACGAGGAATCGAAGTGTTTTTAACGCGAACAACATGGATTTTCACAATTTTATTGTTGGTACTTTCGGTGGCACGCCTTGCATTGTATTAAAATAGTTAAAAAGGCCGCAAGGCTTTTTTTTATTCAAAGGAGTTTTTATGACAGAACATGATATATTGTCATTTTTACAGCAACGGACATATTTTCCGATGCGAAAAGAAGAATTGGCAAACCAATTAAACATTAAAGATGAAGATAGAGAAGCTTTTTTCGAGTTGCTTGTAGCAATGGAGCACGACTATCTTATTTATCGTTCTAAAAATGATCGCTATTTACTCCCGCAATCAGCGGGGATATATACAGGAGTTCTTGTGTTAAGTGATCGAGGGTATGGGTTTGTCGATGTGAAAGAACCGGTAGAACAGAGTTTTTTTATTGAACGTGCTGACTTAAATGGCGGAATGCAACGAGATGTTGTACTTATTCGTGTGAAGCCTGAGTCAAATGGTCCGAAAAAAGAAGCAGAAGTACTTAAAGTTATTGATCGAGGTTTGACACAAATTGTCGGAACTGTCGATATAAAAGAAAATAATATGTGGCGTATTGTCCCTGATGACAAGCGATTATCAGCGATGCTTGTATTGATGGAAGCTGGTGATGTAGAGCTTGTTCCAGGTCATAAAGTAATGACAAAAGTTGAGCATATCGTAAGTTCACAAAAACTGCTTGTTTCATTTGTTTCTCTTTTAGGATATAAAGATGACCCGGGTGTTGATATTACATCGATGGCGTATAGTAGTGGAGTGCCGATTCAGTTTAGTGAAGAAGCAGAAAATTTTGCCTTACATATTTCTGAGGATATCGATGCGAGTGAAATAAAACGTCGTAGAGATTTGCGTAAACTTCCAATTGTCACAATTGATGGAGCGGATGCTAAAGATTTGGATGATGCAGTATATGTTGATCGTTTAGACAATGGGAATTTTAAACTTGGTGTTCATATTGCTGATGTGAGTTTTTATGTTACGGAAGATAATCCATTAGATGTTGAAGCTTACAAACGAGGAACAAGTGTGTATCTTGCAGATCGCGTTATTCCAATGATTCCCCAAACACTTTCAAACGGAGTCTGTTCACTTCAACCACAAGTTGATCGTTTAACGCTCAGTTGTGAAATGGAGATTGATGGTCAGGGGAATGTTATTGCATATGATGTATTTGAGAGTGTCATTCATTCGCATGCTCGTATGACATATGATGAAGTGAATCAAATTTTAGCTGAAGATAAAGCACTTGAATTAAGTACAGAAAAGCAAGCGATAAAACATCTTTTCCCATTGATGGAAGAACTTGCGAGTATTTTGCGAAGCAAACGCCAAGATCGTGGAGCAATTGATTTTAATTTAGAAGAATCAAAGATTATCGTTGATGAAAATGGAAAAGCAATTGATATTGTTAAGCGTGAGCGAGGTAAAGGTGAGAGACTCATCGAAGAGTTTATGTTGGCAGCGAATGAAACAGTAGCATCTCATTTTTATTATGCAGAAGTTCCAGCAATATATCGTGTCCATGAAGAACCAAAAGCATCGAAATTACAGACGTTTGTAAAGTTAGCACAGTCACTTGGTTATCCAATTAAAGGAAATCTTACTGATGTTCATCCAAAAGCACTCCAAGCTGTCTTGAAGCAAATTGAAGGAACAGATGCAGAGGAAGTTCTATCGACAATGTTGCTTCGATCACTTGCAAAAGCACGTTATAGTGAGGAAGTACTCGGTCATTATGGACTTGCGACAAAACTATATACGCACTTCACATCACCAATTCGTCGTTATCCAGATTTAATGGTTCATCGTCTATTGCGTTCATATTTTTTCAATGAGAAAATTGGTGATAAAAAATATGTCGAACATATGGAGAAATATTTACCACTTGTTGCAGAAAATACATCAACATGCGAACAGAGATCCGTACAGCTTGAGCGTGATGTAACATCGATGAAAATGGCTGAATATATGGAAAGTCATATTGGCGAACGTTTTACAGGAAAAGTATCATCTATTACAGGGTTCGGAATCTTTGTTACACTTGAAAATCTTGTTGAAGGATTAGTGCATATCTCAGAAATGAGAGATGATCATTATCTTTTCGTTGAGCAACTTCATATTTTATCAGGACAAAGAACGGGTAAAAAGTTCCGTATGGGACAAGAAGTTGAAATTATCGTTGCACGTGCTTCGAAAGAACGTAGTGAAATTGACTTTTTATTGATTACCGATAAAATGAGCGAAGAAACAATCCACATTTTAAGTGATAAAGCGAAAAAGGGAAAAATCAATCGTGGTGCAGATAAGAAAAAAGACTTTAAAGCACGAGATGGTAAATTCCAAAAATCAACGAAGCGCTTTGGTGAACGTAATCAAAAACGTTCAGACGGTGATCGACCGCGCTATGGAGCAAAGAAACCAGGATATGGGAAATCACAAGGATATAACGATACGAGAAGAAGAACAAGTGATTCAACTCCTCAACCAGCAACAAATCAAAAATCAGAAACAAGATATTCTAAAATAAAAGGACGTGAACGTCGTCGTGACAGATAAAAGTATTGTGTTTGATCAAGTTTCATTTCGATATGATGAACAACTCATTTTAGAAGATGTTTCATTTGATATGAAACAAGGAGAAAAGATTGCGATTCTAGGAGCAAATGGAAGTGGGAAGTCAACACTGATGAAATTACTTTCTGGGCTTGAAGCTGCTGAAAGTGGCACAATTAAAATTAAAAGTGAAATAATCGATCAATCTAATATTCAAACGCTTCGTGAAATATGCGGTATTGTCTTTCAAAATCCGAATGATCAATTCGTCGGTTCAACAGTAATCGATGATATTGCATTCGGTTTAGAAAATCACCAAATGCCTCACGAAGAGATGGAGTCTCACATTCAAACGATACTCCATCATTTTGATTTATCTGAATTTGGCCAAATGGATCCTGCAAGTCTTTCTGGTGGACAAAAGCAACGTGCAGCAATAGCCGCCGTTGCTGTTTTGCAACCAGAAATCTTAATTTTTGACGAATCAACTTCAATGCTCGATCCCAAACATCGCCAAATGTTTTTTGATATTATAGAGCGTATGAAAACTGAACATCCAGATCAAATTCAATTGATGATTACACATGATTTGAATGAGATTCTTTATTTTGATCGTATTTTAGTACTAGGAAATAAAAAAATTGTATTTGATGGAGCATTAAATACTTTTTTACAATTTGATGAAGAAACTTTAAAAATGTGGAATCTTGATTTACCATATGCACTGCGCATAGCAAAAACATTAGCGAGCGATGTCGATCAAGTGAAAAAGCACTACTTTGAAATTTTACAACGAACACGGGTATAAGGAAGTGAGAAAGTGATTAAAACAACGCAATTACATCATGTTTATCAACGTGGAAGAGTTTTTGTTGAAGCACTCAGTAATATTAATATTTCACTTTCTGACACAGACTTTTTAGCTATAGTCGGAGAAACAGGAAGTGGCAAGACGACATTTACACAACATTTAAATGGATTGTTGAAGCCAACAACAGGAAGAGTTGAAGTTCTAAGTTATCAAATTACAGATAATAAAAAAGAGCAAAAGCGAATTCCGTATAAGCACTTGCGAAAAGATGTTGGAATGGTATTTCAATTTCCTGAACAGCAAGTGTTTGCGCCAACAGTGTTAGAAGATGTTATGTTTGCACCACTTAATTTTGGTGAGACAAAAGAAGAGGCACTGAAACAAGCTAAAACTATTTTAGCGTTACTCGGTGTTGACGAAACATTACATGATAAAGCACCATTTATGCTTTCCGGTGGTCAAAAACGAAAAGTAGCACTTGCAGGCGTACTTGTGACATCACCTAAAATTGTTGTATTAGATGAACCATTCGCTGGGCTAGACCCAAAAAGTCGTGATGAGTTAATCCAGATTTTAAAACGTTATCAGCAAAAAACAAATGCCACAATGGTGATTATTAGCCACGATATGGACCTTGTATGGAGTCTTTGTAATGAGACAGTTGTTTTCCATGAAGGAGAAGTTGTCTATTCAGGGAGTACAGAAGTTTTATTTCTCAATGATGAATATTTAAAACAATACAGTCTTGAGCGACCAACTATTTTAGCTGCTAATCAATACATAAGTGAAATACGAGGTGATCTTCATGAATAATGTTGTGATTGGTTCATACATTGAAACGTATTCATTTATTCATCGCTTAAATGCTAAAGTAAAATTTATTGGTTTATTATTGCTAATGATCGTTGGATTTATGAATATTGATATAGATGCTTACATTCTCTTATCTCTTTTTACATTATTTTTATTATATTTAATTCGCTTGCCACTGAGAGAATACGGTCAAATTTTAAAACCGATTGCCTATTTTGTAAGTTTTATCGCCTTGTTTAACATTCTTTTTTCAATGCCCTCAGGTACTATTTATTTTGAGTTTTGGTTTATCAAGATTTCACAAGGTTCTTTGATTTCAGCATTTCAATACAGTTATCGAATTGCAATTATCTTTTTACTGGGGAGTGTTTTTTCAATTGCGACCAAGCCTCTAGATTTTGCTTATGGATTTGAAGATTTATTAAGTCCCCTGAAACGCTTAAAGGTACCGGTTGCGGAAATCGCATTAATGCTTTCACTCACGTTGCGATTCATACCTATATTGTTTGAAGAAGCACAGGTTATTCAAAAGGCCCAAATGGCTCGGGGAGCAGATTTGGAGCATGGGAGTTTGAAAGCGAAAATGCAAGGACTTATCGCAATGCTAATACCGATGTTTATCGTTTCATTTATGAAAGCTGAAAAAATGGCACTTGCAATGGAAGCACGTGGTTTTAAAAGTGCAGCAAATAGAACGAGATATCAATTAAGCAAATTAAACAAATGTGATTATATGACGATGATTGCAATTATTGCGATCACAATCGTAATTGCATTATTTCAATTACAAATTTTTTCAATAGTAGGGTGATATATGATGCGTGTAAAATGTACGGTGACGTATAATGGAGCACATTTTTTCGGTTTTCAGAAGCAACCTAATCTGAAGACGGTGCAAGGTGAATTAGAACGCGCTTTGAATCACATTCATCGCAAAATTCGGACAAAAATATTTGTATCTGGTTCAGGACGAACAGATGCTGGAGTGCATGCCGTAGGACAAGTTATTCATTTTGATACACCTTTTAATATGGATGGAGAATCGTGGAAGCGATCGATGAATGGATTATTGCCACCGGCATTGAGAGTGATTGATGCAATGCCTGTACGTGATGAATTTCATGCACGATATAGCGCAACAGCAAAAACATATCATTATTATTTCCATGTTGGTGAAACAAATAAAGCCGTTTTTGATTATGATACAATTGCATATTTACCATGGGACGATTTAAATCTTCATAAAATGGCAACAATAATTAAGGAATTTCAAGGAGAACATGATTTTTCAGCATTTTGTCGTGTTGATAATGATCGTAATCCGAATAAAGAAATTTTTCAAGCTGAAATGATGCAAATTGATACGCATCGTTATTGTATTATTTTTCATGGAACTGGCTTTTTACGATATCAGGTGAGAACGATGGTAGGGACACTTATTGATTTTGCTCGCAATCGTCAAAAGTGTGATACGATTACGGAAATTTTAGAAAGCAAAGATCGTAACAAAGCAGGTTTAACAGCGCCACCAGAAGGTCTTTATCTAATGTCTGTAGAATACGGAGAGGATGATGAACATTGGAAATTATAAATATTGAAGACATCAATGTGAGAATTAGAGTAGAAGATGCGCACATTGACAATATAGCAAAACAAAAATCAATAACGAAGTTTTGGGAACGTCAACAAGGAATGAATGCTTCTTTATACAATGGAGATGCATTCTTATCTTCTGATGGACTATATGAAAAAAGTGAAAGCGAATTGATTTTTAATGTATATCAAACTGAATATATGAATTATTTTTATAATCAAAAGATGGAAAATGGAAGTCGTCGTATTTTTTCAACGACACTTGTTGTAACAAAGGATGACTACATTGTTTTAGGGGAAACTGTTGATAATACAGAACAACCTATTTTACAATTTATCGGTGGAGCGTACGATGTTGTAGATATCCTTGATGGGGAAATCCAAACACAAAAAGGTATGGAACGTGAATTGTTTGAACAATTACCGATTCATTATGTAGATGTTAACTTTATTAAACCGATGATTCTTGTACGTGAAGAATCGGGGGAAACATGTATTATTTATGTTACCTATTTAAATGTGACGAAAGATCAACTTGAAAAGACATATCCGATGATGAGTATTCAAGAATTTTCACGGTTGTATTTTCTTCCAATTGAACAAAAACAATTGATTGATTTTGCTTTTTCAGAAGGAAATTATGCATCGTATGTTAAACCAGCAATTGAGTATTTTTATAAGACATTAATAACAAAAGAGTAGTCTGATGATAAGACTACTCTTTTATTTTGTATTTATTATGGGGAAGTAGCGGTTTTGGTGAAGTGGCACGAATTTTTCCTGTGAATAAAAATTTTCGGACGAAATCGATCATATCACGATCTTTTTCAATATCGAATTTACGTGCGATAAAAGCATTTGAATGAGTGAGGTACTTGCGATATGTTTCAGAATATGTGAATGTGTTTGGCATGTCGAAAATGTCTTTTCCTTTCATCACCCAACGAGTGCACCGAAGATTGTTCGTTGATGATAATGCACCAGGCCGTGTATTAAAAATTTCATGTCGAAATGGTGAATTCCAAAGAATGGTTGGGAAAATAATTTCATCAGGGCACATTGAATCTTGGAAGCTGTAGAAGAAATCTTCATTCTCATCTAAAAACGTTACGATATATGCAAGACACTCATGTGTAAATGACATCCACTGGGCACCTTTTTTTAGTTTGACATCAATTTCTTTCTTTTTCTTAAAGGCGATTTGATGTCCGGGAATATAACCGACAATTGCATACGCCCATACTTTAACGAGTCGTGGTGTTGTTTTTGTTGTTTCATATCCATCAGGGAGGTTGTCATAATTTTCTCCGTTGTGATAATAAATACTTGCTGGCGAAATCCAATATGCGACATATTGTTTTTTTCCATTTTGTTCTAAAAAGGCTTTAAATTCATCGATTGGTTTTATAAAAAGATCTTGTCCACTCACAACGTGGATAAAATCATAGTAAATACCTGTTTCATAAATTTCTTTATATATACGTCGCTGTGCAACAATCATACTGAATCCCGCCCACTTTACATCAGTACGATTTTGGATGAAAAAAAGTCGAGCGTGTTTCATTTCTCGAACTTGATTTGGTAAAAAATCAATTTTAGCATCAACATGAAGATAAACATCAAAATCAACGTCATCTAATTGTGATAATAGAATATTTAATTGTTCAAAATTTTTATGAAAAATAACGGCAAATGCGTGTTTCACAAGGCACCTCTTCTTTTAATATAATCTCTTTTATATATTATACTGCATTTAATTTTAAAAGTCTATAAGCATTAAGTTATCAGCCGAAATGCACTTTTTTATAGATATAAAGCCGAGCAAATCCACGAAAATGAAAAAGGTTACAAAAAACATTCAAAAGTGTAGACAAGGGAATTTGTGTGTGATATAATCAGCATGTAAACTTATTTATGGAGGTTTTCTTTTATGAAAAAAATATTAACGATACTATCGCTTATGCTCGTAGCGATTGTGGGGCTTACAGGATGCTCGTCTTCAGCCGCACAATCAAAAATCGGACAGGTAACAGATAGTGGTGGGGTAAATGATAAGTCATTTAACCAAGGTACAAATGAAGGTATTAAAAAATATACAAAAGAAGCAGGTCTTCCAGATCCTGTAACACTTGAATCAAAAGCGAATGCAGATATTGAACCAAACTTGAAACAAGTTTCATCAAAAATGGAAACTGTAGTAGCGTCAGGATTCCTTTTCGCTGAGCCACTTGCAAAAGTTGCACCAAGCAATGAAAAAGTGAAATATATCTTAGTTGATTCAGTTGTTCAACAACCAAACGTTGCATCTCTTGTGTTCGCAGAACAAGAAGCAGGATATCTTGCTGGTGTTGCAGCTGCAAAAACAACAGTTTCGAAAAAAGTAGGATTTGTTGGTGGTAAAGAAATTCCACCAGTACAAAAATTCTTATTCGGTTTCATCGAAGGAATTAAAGATACAGATCCATCAATCGAAATTACATCACAATATGCAAATGACTTTGAAAAAGATGCACTTGGTCAATCACTTGCATCAGCAATGTATGGAAAAGGAATCGATATTATTTTCCATGCAGCTGGAGGAGTTGGGAAAGGTGTTATCAACGAAGCGAAAAACCAAAACCGTGCTGGGAAAAAAGTATGGGTTATCGGTGTTGACCGCGATCAATATGAAGAAGGTAAACTTGATAACGGAAAATCAGTAATTTTAACATCAGCAACTAAATATGTAGATGTTGCAGTATATGATGCATTAAAATTAATCAAAGAAGGAAAATTCCCAGGTGGGAAAACTGTTATGTATACAGTAAAAGAAAATGGTGTTGGACTTCCGAAAGAAAATCCAAACTTAAGTGCAGAAGCAAAAGCAGCAACAGATGCAGCACTTGCAAAAATTAAAGATGGTTCAATTGTGCCAGCAGCAGAAAAAGCAAAAATTAAAAATACAACTGGTATTACGGGAACATACTAAAATTCAAGGCGCCAGGCTTTATCCCCTGGTGCTTTTTAAGGAGTAAACTATGCAATCAAATACATATGCTATTGAAATGGTCGATATAGTAAAACGTTTTGGTGCCTTTACTGCGCTTAAAGGAATGCAACTTCAAGTGCGTCAAGGTGAGATACATGCGATTTTAGGAGAAAATGGAGCTGGAAAATCAACACTTATGAGTGTGCTTTTTGGGCTTTATACACCGGAAGAAGGACACGTTAAAGTAAGTGGTGTCCCTGTGAAAATATCATCGCCCAACGTAGCAACAAAACTCAAAATCGGAATGGTGCATCAACATTTTAAACTTGTTGATGAATTTACGGTAACAGAAAATATCGTATTAGGAAGTGAACCGACAAAAGGACTTGTGATGAGTCTTGATGAAGCGAGTAAAAAAATTGCTCAACTTTCTAAACAGTATGGACTAGATGTTGATCCTACAGCTAAAATTAAAGATATCACAGTTGGTATGCAACAACGTGTTGAAATTTTAAAAATGTTGTACAAAGATGCCGATATTTTAATTTTTGATGAGCCAACAGCTGTATTAACACCACAAGAAATCG
>JBOFHN010000029.1:0-3004 GCA_051649665.1 Culicoidibacterales bacterium | reverse complement strand
TCTCGAATAAGTACCATAATTTCACCTCTTTGTAATTTATTGTACTAATCGTACCACATTTATACATTTTATTCAATATAACACAGGTAAAATAGCAACCGTTTTCCTTATTTTCTCAATAAAAAAACACCTCGGAAATTCCGAGGTGTTTTAAACTGAAATTATTCAGCATCACGATATTGCTTTAAGTTATAGAATGATTTTAAACCATCATAACGTGCAAGATCTCCAAGCTCATCTTCGATACGAAGAAGTTGGTTGTATTTCGCAATACGGTCTGTACGTGAAAGTGAACCAGTTTTGATTTGACCAGCGTTTGTCGCAACAGCGATGTCAGCGATAGTCGCATCTTCAGTTTCACCTGAACGGTGAGAAACTACTGCTGTGTAACCAGCACGTTTTGCCATTTCGATTGCATCGAATGTTTCAGTAAGTGAACCGATTTGGTTAACTTTGATAAGAATTGAGTTACAAACTCCTTCTTTAATTCCGCGTTTAAGGATTTCTGTATTCGTTACGAAAAGATCATCCCCAACAAGTTGAACTTTTGAACCAAGACGGTCAGCAAGCATTTTGTGTCCTGCCCAGTCATTTTCATCAAGTCCATCTTCGATTGAGAGGATTGGATATTTTTCGCAAAGACCAGCGTAGAATTCAACCATTTCAGCTGAAGTAAGTGATTTACCTTCACCAGCAAGGTCATATTTACCTGTTTCTTTGTTGTAGAATTCTGATGATGCAACATCCATACCGATGAATACATCTTTACCAGCTTCGTAACCAGCATTTTTAATCGCTTCAAGAATTACTTGGATAGCTTCTTCATTTGATCCAAGGTTAGGTGCAAATCCACCTTCATCACCAACCGCAGTTGAGTAACCTTTTCCTTTTAATACTTTTGCAAGTGCATGGAATACTTCAGTACCGCAACGAAGTGCTTCTTTGAAAGATGCAGCTCCTGCAGGTAAAATCATGAATTCTTGGAAATCTACTGAGTTATCAGCATGTGATCCACCATTGATAATGTTCATCATTGGTGTTGGAAGTTGTTTCGCGTTGAATCCTCCAAGGTATTGGTAAAGTGGAAGACCTACGAAATCTGCTGCTGCATGTGCAGCTGCAAGAGAAACACCAAGGATAGCATTCGCTCCGAGTTTCCCTTTATTTGGTGTTCCATCAAGTTCGATCATTGTCATGTCGATTCCGTTTTGATCAGTTACATCAAATCCGATAAGTGCAGGTGCAATAATGTCATTAACATTAGCTACTGCTTGTAAAACACCTTTCCCAAGGTAACGTGATGTATCTCCATCACGAAGCTCAACTGCTTCATATTCACCAGTTGAAGCACCACTTGGTACAAGGGCACGTCCGAACGCACCACTTTCTGTTGTGATTTCTACCTCAACAGTTGGGTTCCCACGTGAGTCAAGGACTTCACGTGCATAAATATCAATAATACTTGGCATATAAACACTCCTTTTGTTAAAATTACTCCTTCATTATAACACAAAACAGTAAAAAAAAAAAAGACTATGAAAGTCTTATTATATTTTTCTCGGTGTTTTTTTAATCATTTTGTGTTTTTATTCACATATTTACCAATATTTTGTTGAATTTTATCAATCACAAGACCGGTAATTAGAAACATCACCACTGTTCCTATCCCAACTTTTGTCATCGCTGTATCTCGTGTGACCAAAATAATAATCAGTGCTCCAACACACGTAATACTCACATCAGAAATAACACGAATCATACCATAAGATATTCGTTTAATCTTCAAATCGAGTGCATACATCAAATAATCAACAGGCGACATAATAAATGGATAATGAATCGTAATTGCTACACCAAAACTTAAAATGATAATCCCTACAACAAGTAGCATCATACCTATAATATCAAAATCAATTATCCCAAGTGAGATTTTAACGTTGGGAAAAACAAACATTTGTATAATACTAGACCAAACATTTACAAACTGTCCAAGTAAAACACCGCCAACAATTGATAACCATTTTATTTTTTCCTTTGCTAAACTAGACGCAATAATAACAATGAAAACACTAATAATCGTTATGCTATCACCAAAACTAATTGATGGCATAAAAGAAGTTTTAAACATCATATATGTCGTCTGCATCGCATTAAAAAAAACACCCCACGGGTCAATACCGATATTCGCTTTTACAATTATTGCAACTCCAAAAGCAATAACAACAATACCTATGATTGATCCTGACAATTGCGCAATTGTCTTTTTAGATAATTTCATTTGTTTACCTCTATCCAATTTTCTTTATTATAGCACTTTTTGTAAACGTTTGTATAAAAACATAAGAAACGCGCTCGAAAACGCATTTCTTATTTTAAACAGAACAAAGTTGATACGCCTCAATATTCGTCAAAAACAACACATCGTCTTGTTCTGACATAAAGTGACATAAGTCCTCGAGTATTTCCCAATTATTTTCACCATCAAATTCAAAACTATGTCCCCAAACACTAAATATTTGATGTCGGCTAAGTTCTTGCAATTGTGAAAACTGTTCTGCAAATTCCATTAATCGTGGATCTTTGTGATGACACGTGAAATGCCATTCTAAAAAATCACATGGAATTTCAAAGTCATAACTTGAGGTTACTGTTCTGGCATACTTTATCCCACTTTTTTCAACGACTTTTTTAACGCGCTCATCGTACGTTCCAAATGGATAAGCCATTCCTGTGATTTCGCGTGAAAAAATTTGTTGTAAATTAAGTTTATCTTGATGCACTTCATAAAAGATTTCTTCATCAGTTAAATCAGTGAGTCCAGGATGTGTACATGTATGGACAGCAACTTCGTGATTTTGATAGAGTTCAAGCATTTCGTTTTTTGATAAATAGACTCCATCACTCTCATCTCTCACACGTGATGAATTAATGTTGAATGTACATTTAACACCATACTTATTAATGATGTCTAAAAACTTTTTATCTTGGATTACACCATCGTCAT
>JBOFHN010000028.1:0-3421 GCA_051649665.1 Culicoidibacterales bacterium | reverse complement strand
AGAAGATTTTTATGGTAAAAAAAGTAAAAATTTTAATTGGAAAATATATAAATCAGGTACTATGGTAAGTACAATTGCCCTATTTGAAGTAAATGATTCTATTTATGCTGTGTGTACAGGTTTTGGTATTCACAAGATTAAATCATTGATGCAACCTAATCTAGGAATTGAATTTATTAAAAGATTAGATGGTGGTACAAAAACGATAAAGAAACAATCTGAAGTATCGGTAGACAGTAATAATAATAAACTAGAGTCCTATTATTTAGAGCCAATTGATTTGTTTTCAGTGAGTAGCTTTGAGAATAAGGTTAAAAAAGAAATTATTGCTGCAATAGATAAGAAACAATTAATTAAATTAGGAATTATTAACGATAGTGGAGATACGAGACACCAGAATACTACTCTACATTTAAAAGGATCTATAGCAATTAATAGTACACTGGATAATATCACTGAATTAATACAAAGAATCAAAGGGATAGATTTTGTTTTAAATTCAAATATTAAGCAGGAATTTCCTATTGTTAATATTGAAGAAACACCTGAATTAGTAGCAAGTTTTACAAAAGAAATTTTAGCAGATATCAGAGATGAAAAATGGGATAAAATATTTCTTTTTAATAGTTCAAAATTAACTAAAATTAAAGAATTTGTTGTAAAAATAAAAAAGCAGCATGATCAAACACTTTTTCATGATGTTCCTACTGCTAAAGATTTTTTTACTGTGGAGTGCATAGCAGAAAAGATTAAAAATTTTAATACTACTGTTTTTGCTGAAGATGATTATCAAGATTTCTTTAAAATTTTTGATACAATAACGATAAAAACAAAAGGTGAAAATCCTTCGTATACTGTTCAGAAGATCGAAAATTTTATACACTATATTTTTGAAGATAGCTTAGGAGGAACAGGTATATATTACTATTCAGAGGGTGAGTTTTATATATTTGAAACCGACTATATTAGGTCGATAGAACAAGAGTATAAGAGAAAAATCGATGATTCAATATATGAATTAGATACTAATATTATGAATAAAATTATAGAGTATAGTGGACAATCTGAAGGGGATTATAATAGTTTATATAATGATTTAGAAAATGCAGTATGTTTAGATCAAAAATATATTGATTCAAATAAGAAATATGAAATTGCAGACTTTTTATTAGTTGAAGATGAAGTTGTTTATTTGTTTCATGCTAAAGTTGACTTTGGTGCTGATTTAAGGGCATTACAAAAGCAAATTGAAATTGCAGAAAGACAATATCGCCTTTTTGAACATGATAAAACAAAGATGGAAAATAACTTTAAAAATTTATTGTCGTTGTCTGGCGTAAGTGAAGAGAAACAAGACGATTTATTAAAATTAATATTAGAAGCTAAGCAATATTGTTTTATAGGAGTTATATTAGGGAAATCAAAAGAAAATTCAATAAATTCAAACTCTATACAAGGAAAACTTGCAATAATTAATTTAATGCAAAAAATTGATGTAAATTCACCTGGGAAAATTAAGTTTTTATTTTTATAGTAATATAATAAGCACCATATCTTTTAAAAGAAAGGAGTATTTCACGCCCTTTCTTTTTTTTTTTAATAAGCAAAGCACTTCAAAAAATAAAGTCATTTATGCTATACTGTAGTCAATGGAGGTAATGGAAATGCAAAATTTTATTAACACAATTGACACGACAATTTACTTTGGAAAAGATAGTGTCAACTATTTGAAATCGGCAAGTGAGCAACTTGGTGATGTGATTTTATTGACTTACGGTGGGGGAAGTATTAAATCGATTGGTCTTTATGATAAGGTGATGGAACAGCTTAAGGGTAAAACGGTAATTGAGCTTTCTGGTATTTCGGCGAATCCGAAGATTGAATCGGTAGAAGAGGGAGTTGCTCTTTGTAAAGCGCATGGTGTGACTGGTATTCTTGCTGTTGGTGGTGGATCTGTTATGGATGCGTCAAAAGCGATTGCGCTTGGGAGTGTTCTTCCTGATGGGACTGACATGTGGCACGATGTTGTGAAGAAGATGGGTCAGGTTGGTGATGATGTTGTAGCTTTACCTCTTGGTGTTGTTGTAACATTGGCTGCAACTGGTTCTGAATCGAACATGGGTGGTGTGATTTCGAATATGGAAGTTGGCGAAAAGCTTGTATTTTTTCATGGGACATGTCGTCCTAAATTTGCAATTGAAGATCCAACGGTATTATTCTCACTTCCAGATGTGCAAACTGCTGCTGGTATTTTTGATACGCTTTCGCATCTGCTTGAGCAATATTTCTTAGGAACGCATGAAGATGAGGGTCTTGTTGATCGTCAAGCTGAAGCGCTGATTCGTTCTCTTTGGGAAAATAGTCGTGATATTTGGAATCAAAAGGATAATTATGATGTTCGTGCTCAACTTTTATATTTATCAACACTTGCATTGAATAATTCAATGACGCATGGTCGTATTGCTGGTCGCTGGATTGTGCATCCAATGGAACATGCACTCAGTGCAATTAATGATATGACACATGGTATTGGACTTGGTATTTTACACCCTAAAGTATTGAAAATGTATGTTGAGAAAGATATTAAAGCAGGTAATCCGCTGACTAAATTTGTTAATCTCGGGAAAAATGCATTTGATTTTACAGGAAGTGATGAAGAGATTGCAAATCAAGTTGTCGATCATATTCAAAAATGGGCGCTGTATTTAAATGTTCCAATGACGTTAAATGATGGAAGTATTAGCGATGCTGAACTTGATGCACTTCTTGAAAAGTCTCTGATGGGAAATGATACATTAGGATCATATCTTCCATTAACACGTGATGAAATTGCATTAATTTTTAAACAATCAATTCAATAATTACCAAAAAAGATACGCAAGTTCGTATCTTTTTTTAATATAGTCATTTCCGCCTAAAAATAACTTTTTTATATGAAAACGATTGCAATAGTGAAGTTGTTCTACTATAATGTATGTAGTAACATTAAGAAGGAGGATACTATGAAGAATTTAAGTAAATACTCAAAAATGACATTTTTTTATTTTATGTTAATTGTTTTATTTGTACAATCATGGAATGTTTTAACAGTGAATGCAGCAGGGAATGGTGTAAATAATTTATATATTCATTACAATAGACCAGATAACAACTATACAAATTGGGATGTTTGGTTATGGCCAGCATCACAAACTGGTCCAAATGGGTCGCAGACTTTTATTCCTGATGCGAATGGTGTTGTGACAAAAGTCGATGTCAGTCAGGCAACGGCAACAGAGTATGGTTTTATTGTTAGACAAAATGATTGGTCACAAAAAGATCCGGGACCAGATATGGGAGTCGTTTTGCAAAATCAAGACAATGCTGGGAACATGCATATTTATATTAAATCAGGTGATCAAAAAATTTACTTAGATGCAGC
>JBOFHN010000027.1:0-18035 GCA_051649665.1 Culicoidibacterales bacterium | reverse complement strand
ACTTTATATTGTCTCTAATTGATAAAGGGAACACCTCATGACTTTGAGAAACATAATACATACCCATGTCACCTTTAATTACTTTTCCCTCTGTTGGAATATATAACCCTATTAATAACTTAGCCAATGTTGATTTTCCAGAACCAGAATTTCCAATAATAAGAGTAATTCCAGTATTTTCAAACATCATATCAGCATAAGTTAACATCTTTTCATTTTTTGAAAAATTAAATGCTAATTCTGATGTGGAAATTACTTCTATATCAGATTTTTTTTCTTCATGAATACATGTTTTTCGATATTTACTATTTAAAAAATGCTTTACTCTTTTTTCTGACGACATTGATGAGCTGAGATTCTGATATATATATGGAAGTTCCACACTTGACCATAGAATCGAACCAATCAAACCATTCCATAGACCGACAACTACGCCGAAACTTATTTCTCCTCTTAAATTATAATAAATTCCTAATAAGAATACAATGAACTCAATCGCAAGGATTAGTTGTTCCCCAAAGATATTATTTATGATTTCAATTTTAGCAATTGCTTTTTTCTGAGATAATTCTTCAGACAAGTATTTTCCCATCTTATTGATCAAGTTTGTCTGGAGACCTGATATTCTAAAAATAGGTATGTTTCGAAGTGAATCAAATAAAAATTGTTTGCTGTTCGATACGCTATCTAAATATGCATCCTTCTTTTTTAAAACAATACCAAGGATAAATTTATTGATTAAATGATAAAAAACAACAAACAACAACACTGCTATACTAATCTTATATGAATAGTAAAATCCATATATCAAAGCAACTAATATAGTTATTGTATTTTGAAATAATGGTATATAGCATTTACTCATTTTACTTGAGTAATTTTCTAAATCTTCATTTACTAACATAATATAGTCTGATTCTTTTATTCTCTCTTGAGATGAAAGATCTTTATTGAGTTGTTCACATATAATTGAATTTAATATACACTCTTTCCTTTCTAAATCAATCGTTTTGGAGAGCTTAATATTAAAATTATATATAAGCGGATACAATATGACTATGAACAACAATAAACTTAGCAGTAGTATAACAATCTTTGCAGTAACGCCTGATAACACACTATCAACTATCGTTTGAACCATAAAGGAGAGTAAAATATTAAAACCACCAATAAAGAGTGATGATATTATAACTAAAGTGACTTTTTTTATATTTTGAAATCCATCATTCATATAGTTTTCTCCTTGATCGTAAGTAATTCTTTTGTTATATCATATTTATTTTTTCTTATTTAAAGTATATCATATATGAATAAATAAACACCACTCTGAATTGGAGTGGTGTTTATTTAACTATTTTAACTTAAAGATATTTAATGCATCTTGACCTAAGATATAAATCATACTCGCTATAATCATCAAGATCAATTCAGATATTCCAACACTGAATGCTGAAAATAAAAATCCATGTTCAGTAATGCCTAAATATGTAAGTTCACTTCCTATAATAACTGCATTAAATAGTGTCAGTGAGCTAATAAAAATAATTATGCGGTGATATATATTTTGTTTTGCAAAAATAATATACACAACAAGGGCAAGCCCTGTTGCTGTTGTTCCAAATACTAAATCAACAACACCGAGTGGTGAAAAAAGATTTGCCACAAGCACTCCGAGTGTTAATCCGACAATATAACGACGATCGATTAAAATCATCAGCATCAATAGCTCACTTACGCGAAATTGGATTACGAGAAACCCAAATGGTGCAAAGAGCATTGTAATTGCCACATAGAGTGCTGCAATCACTGCTTGTTTTGTAAAATAATCGACTTGATTTTGTGATTGAAAGATATTTTTAATTTGAGACATATTTGTCTACCTCCTATTTTTGATACGCAGGTAATAGCACTGCGATTAATTTTATTCTTCAACGATTGTTTCTTCAATAACTGGGCGATCTGCTCGTCCTTCATCGAATTCAAAGATGAGATCGTAAATAACAACAGTATCTCCATGTTTAGCACCGAGTTTCTTCAATCGATCGTCAACACCCATTTTACGTAGAATATTTCCGAATCGAAGTGATGATTCAGGTTGATCGAAGTTTGTCATTTTGAATAAGCGTTCAATTGCAAGACCTGTAACGATATATTCGTTATGTGGTGATTTTGCAACGTGGAATTCTTGTTCTGGATCTGGTTGGAATCCATAATAGTGATAACTTTCAACAACTTCTTCTGTATAAACAGCATCACGATTTTCCTCTACTAGTTTACCAATAGCTTGAATTGCTTCACTTACACCATCTTCGAGGACAGCACACATTGGAATAATCTGAATATCTTTTACTTTTTTAGAAAAAGTCTTTAGATTTTCCTCAGCATTTTCTTCATCCATCTTATTTGCTAAAATAATTTGTGGACGTTTGAGTAAATCTTCATTATATGCTTTTAATTCATCCATAATGAGCATGTAATCTTCAAACGGATCTCGTCCTTCACTTCCTGCCATATCAAGCACGTGAACAAGTACTTTTGTACGCTCAACATGCTTCAAAAATTGAATTCCAAGTCCGAGTCCTTCACTTGCACCTTCAATTAATCCTGGAAGATCAGCAAGAACATAACTTGTATCTTCATCTGGTTGAACTACTCCTAAATTAGGTGCTAACGTTGTAAAGTGATAGCTTGCAATTTTAGGATTTGCATTTGAACATACAGAAAGAAATGTTGATTTCCCAACCGATGGAAAACCGACAAGACCTGCATCCGCAAGTACTTTGAGTTCTAAAAATAATTCTACTTTTTCACCAGGTTCACCGAGTTCTGAAATACTAGGTGCAGGATTTTTATGTGTGGCAAAATGCATGTTTCCAAATCCACCACGTCCACCATGAGCTGCTACGAACTCTTGTCCATGTGATGTTAAATCAGCAATGAGTTTTTTCTCATTGTTAATTTTCGTATATACTGCCGTTCCTGGTGGAACTTTAAGAACAAGTGGTTCTGCATTTGCTCCATGTTTTGATTTTGACATTCCATTTGTTCCATGTGCAGCATGAAAGATTTTGTTCTGTCTAAAATCAAGTAATGTTGATAAACCTTCATCAACACGTAAAATAACATCTCCACCATGACCACCATTTCCACCAGCTGGTCCTCCAAGGTCAACATACTTTTCACGACGGAATGCTGCCATTCCATTTCCACCGTTTCCACCCTGAACACTAATTGATATTTCATCTAAAAACATACGGTTCCTCCTTTCAAAAAAAGCTCTTACACGTACATGTAAGAGCTAAAGACTATGCAATTGGATATACACTCACTTTTTTCTTATCGCGTCCCATGCGTTCAAAGCGAACAACACCTTCAACTTTTGCGAAAAGTGTATCATCTCCACCACGACCTACATTAAGTCCTGGGTGAATTTTCGTTCCACGTTGACGGTATAAGATTGATCCTGCAGAAACTGTTTGCCCATCAGCACGTTTTGCACCAAGACGACGTCCAGCTGAGTCACGACCATTTTTCGTTGACCCTACCCCTTTTTTCGAGGCAAAAAATTGTAATTGTAAACGTAACATCATTTACACCTCCTATTTAAAATATATTGTAAGTGAATCTGGATATTCATCCGCGATTCCTTTCAATGTGATATACAATGTTTCATATATAATATTTGTTATATTGAATTGTGTATATTCACTCGTATTTATTTCCATTATCGCATTCTCATTATCGATTGTCACAACACTTGTTGCATCTTCGATTTCTAAGTGAAGAAGCAAACTGTTAAAACTGCCAAATGTAGACGCTGAAATACCAGCACAGACAATATCTGTTCCACTGTCAGAAAATAGTGCATGCCCTTCGATACGAGCTCCGATATAATTATGATTCTTATCTGAATAAAAGACAGCTTGAACCATGTGACTATGCTTTAATTGTGTCAATTGTCACTTTTGTATATGGTTGACGATGTCCCATTTTACGATATTGATTTTTCTTTGGTTTGTATTTGAAAATAACAAGTTTTTTCGCTTTACCTTGTTTCTCAACTTTCGCAGTTACTGTTGCTCCGCTTACATATGGAGTTCCAACAACTGTTTTTTCACCACCAACTAAAACAACTTTATCGAATGTTACAGTTTCACCTTCAGAAACGTTTAATTTCTCAATGTATAATTCTGTCCCTTTTTCAACTTTGTATTGTTTTCCACCAGTTTCAATAATTGCGTACATATATTTTGCACCTCCTAAATCATTATTTCTCAGACTCGCCATTTAAGGTGGATAAATCACTTGTAAACCTTGTATGTGCGGTTGTAGATGAGGCTACAACATAAACTATTATATAAAAAAAAGACTTGAAAGTCAAGTCAATTAAAGCTTTATATATCTTTTTTTTGGTTTCTCTGCTAAGAAAAGCATTAAACGAACAAGTGGCAATATGATGATAAAACCAATTACCGTTGATATTGGTAATTGAAGTATTGCATTTGTAAGAAAATATTGGAAAAAACTCACCTTTCCAAGCGAAGATAAAATTAAAGATTTCACCAATATCATAACAAAATTAAATCCAATAAAATAAAGTACACGTAGTAATCTATCTGTTTTTACCTGATCGTTCTGATCTATAAAAATCAACAACAGCAAATAGAAAATAGAATTAAAATAAATACTATTCAGCAAAAAAACATCTGAAGCTAAGCCACATAAAAATACAATTACTGCCTTTTGAATCATCGTATTGCGCTTATTTAAAATAATCCAAAAATACAAAAACGATGTAATAATATCAATAAATAAAATTGTTTGTAAACTCCCAATTACAATTGGAAGTTTTAACAATGTTGAATAATAAAACAACGTAAATAAGGTCGCTATAAGAACAAACATATTACTCCTTTAATTTGGCAATCATCACAACTGATATTTGATTGAAGTTTGCATACGGTTCAATCAAATATTGTTGCTTGTTATTTTGATAATTTGAATTACTTCCCGAAACAATTTTTCCAATTGGAACACCATTTGGGAAAACACCACCAAGACCACTTGTCGTCACAACTTGATCTGTTGCAAATGTTCCAGCATCAGTCGGTTGAAATACAAGCCAGCGATTATCTTTCTCATAATTTGAAACCACTCCTGAAACTTGCTTTTGTGAGGTATCAGATACAAGGGAATGGACATTTGCACGGTCAGTTGATTTTGAAGTAAGCAGTGAAACTGTTGCAGTTGTCTTAGATACATGTAAAATACGGCCAATTAATCCCCCATTTGCAATCACGGCCATATTGTCCTTAATTCCTGATGTTTCACCTTTATCGATAATCAGTGTGTTTTGCCAATCATCAACACTTCGAATACTAATGTTAGCATATTCTAAATCAAAATCAGTAAATGTATTTCCTAACTGTAGTGTATCTTTTAATTTGCGATTTTCTTCTTTAATTGCATTCATGTTTTGTGATAAAATTTCATACTGCTCTTTTTGCTTTTTAATTGATTCATAGTTTTTAGACATTTCTTCTTGAGAAACTAAAAATTCTCTCGCATCATGATAGGTTAATGAAGGCATCGAAAATATATACATACCAAGTGACGTAATATCAGATACAATCCCTTGAAAAGCGATGAACACAACAAGTCCCACTAGTGCAAGAAATGTTGTAAAAGTATAAAAAGATTTCTTTTGTTTCATAAATACCTCACTTTAATTTATTTTGCCTCTAATATTTAGCATTATACCATTTTTTCTTGAAAAAACCAATAATCAAAAATAAGATTCCCTCTTCAAACTTGTAAATTTTGTTTTCGTGATAATAATGTGGTCAATGATAGGAATACCTAAAGTTCTCCCTATTTCGGCAAGACTTTTAGTCGTTTTAATATCAGCATTTGATGGCATTGGATTTCCACTTGGGTGATTGTGCATGATAATAATTGATTTTGCTGATTTAAAAAGCGCGTGTGAAAATATTTCACGCGGATGTACTTCAACAGAGTCAATTGTGCCTAAAAATAACTTTTCACAACTCAATACGCTATTTTTTGCATCTAGATACAATGCAATAAGCATTTCTTGTGACCAAGTAAATATAGAACGAAAATATTTCACAGCATCTTCGGGCGTCACAAGTACAATTTCAGCAATGTCACTTGCTTGCTTAATCGTCGCCCATGTTGTCATCATTTCATAAAGAGCAAGTAACTTCATTTGATTAACTGTACCAATACCATCAACATTTTGCATTTGAAATTGCAACTGTTCTCGATTTCCTACTTGCAAAAAAAGGGCTGTAATTTCCCTTGAAATTGTTAAAACATCTTTCTTTTTATTGCCACTACCGATAATAACAGCAATTAATTCATAAAATTGTAATGTCTGAACACCGTGTAATTTCATTTTTTCTCGTGGTAGTAATAAAGACGGTTTTAACATAACGAACATACTCCAAGCACTGTAACCGAACTTAGGAACATATATGGAATAAAACCAGTTCGCGTCTTTTTTTGCATAATCATCATTATTGAACACAACAAAAATGAAAGACTCATCATTATAAAAAAATGTATATGAACTATGAAAAAGCATCCTATAGAAGCTAAGATATCACCTAATCCCATCTTATTACGATATACAAAATATCCCATGAGTATAAAAAGTAACACCGTATAAATTAATATTTCAATTGGTATATTAGGTTTTAGCAAGAAAAAATAAACGCATGCTAAAAGATTGAAACATATCAATCCTAGTAATGAAACATGCTCATATTTAGCATCATCATATGCTAAATAAATAAAAATAATACCGATTAATAATAGTATTCCATTTTGAATAATCAATCCCCTACTTTTGCAATTAACTCGACAATTTTCTCATATCCATAAAGTGAACCTGCAAAAATTGTAATTTCAGATTCATTTGTGAGTAGCGGTAATGTATCAAAATCAATTGCAGATATTTTTGGAGAAGATACAAATATGTCTGGAATTGATTGAAGTGCTCTATCAAATGGTAAAGCTAGAAAATAAATATGATTAATATTGGCATTTTCTATTAGCATTTGAAGCATTTGCTCAACATTTTTATCCTTCATCACTGAAAAGATAACATCAATTTTCTCATTTTGAAAGTGAGTATTAATTACCTGATTCAGTGATTGAATCCCTGCGACATTATGTGCACCATCAAAATAAACATGATCGATGAGTTGTTCCATTCTACCCTTCCAAGATAATCTTTGTATCTGCTCACCCATTACTTCTACATTAAGTGGCATATTTGCTAATTTTAAAAAGGCAATTGTAATTTCAAGTGCTGCTTCTAAATTACGAATTTGATGTATTCCGTACATCGGGAAACAACCTTTGTATTGAAAAGAGTTGTGAGAAATATCAATATCAAATCCTTGTCTTGTCGCTTTGTAGGAAATAAACGGACGAATATATACACTTTCCTGCTCTTGATTTAGTATTGAATGAAGTTTCAAATCGTCTACTGTATGAAAATTCAGACTATCAGTTTTAAAGATCCCTGCTTTTTCATAAGCAATTTTAATTGGATCATCACTTAAAAATTGGACATGATCAATACTGATGTTCGTAACGCAAGCGACTTTTGGCGTGATGATGTTTGTTGCATCAAACCGTCCACCAAGTCCAACTTCAATGACTGCAACATCAATTTTTTGATCTGCAAAATACTGATACGCTGCAAGTGTCAAGCATTCAAAGATAGTTAATTGTACACATGGTAATACTACATCCACTATTTTTTTCATTTGTTTGATAAAGTCACAATCTGATATTAATGTGTCATTCACTCGGATACGCTCATTGTACTTTTGGAGGTGTGGTGAAGTAAATAGACCAACTTTAAGCCCTTGACTTTGCAGCAATTGATTTGTGAAAGAAGATGTAGAACCTTTTCCATTTGTCCCTGTTATATGAATTGTTTGGTAAGCAGTTTGTGGATTACCAAGTATTTGAGCCGCTTGTTCAATACGATCTAAAGAAAGATCAATTTTTTGAGGAATTTGATTTTCAATATATTGAATACATTCTTCTATAGTTTGAAACATATAACGTTCCTTTCTTTGAAAAAAGACTTTACAACGGTAAAGTCTTTTTTATTATTCTACAGTTACTGATTTTGCAAGGTTACGAGGTTGATCAATATTTTGACCAAGTTCAAGCGCTGCAAAATATGCGAGCAATTGTGTTGGAATAACTGTAACAAGTGCTGTTAAAAGCGCATGTACATTACCAATCACAATTTGATCTCCTTCTTTAGCAACACGTTCCATAGCAATTGTGAGCGTATTTGCACCACGTGCAATAACTTCTTGTGCGTTTGAACGCGTATGAAGGCTTAAATGCTCATCACCTGAAATAAGTACAACAACTGGTGTTCCTTCTTCAATTAGTGCAATTGTTCCATGTTTTAATTCACCTGCAGCAAATCCTTCAGTATGAATGTATGAAATCTCTTTTAATTTAAGTGATGCTTCTACACCTACTGCATAATCAATACCACGCCCAATGTAAAAAGCGTGTGCTTTATCTATAAACAATGCTTTTGTATGCTCATGGAGAGCTTGTACATTGTCTGCGGTTAAAGTTGCTTCAATAACGTTTGCAACATTACTTAATTCAAAAGCAAGATCCCAATCAATTGATGTATTTAAACTATCTGCAAGAATAGCCATTACAGTGATTTGTGCTGTATATGCTTTTGTCGATGCAACAGCAATTTCTGGCCCTGCATGTAAAAGCAACGTAAAGTTCGCTTCGCGAGAAAGTGTAGATCCTTCAACATTTGTAATTGTTAATGATTGGTATCCCATTTCATTAATCATCTTTAAACATGCTCGACTATCCGCTGTTTCTCCACTTTGTGATAGGAAGATGAAAAAGGCATTTTTTGAAATAATAGGTGTATTATACACAAATTCACTCGCTACATGTACTTCACATGGAATTCCATTTATTTTTTCAAAAAATTGTTTCCCGACTAGACCTGCATTGTATGATGTTCCAGCTGCAAGAATATAAATACGATCAGCTTTTTTCATCTGTTCGCTGATTTTAGTATCAACTTGAAGTTTTCCATCAACACGGTACTGTTGAATAATTTGACGAATAACAGCTGGCTGTTCATTAATTTCTTTCAGCATATAATGCTCATAGTGACCTTTTGAAATATCACTCGTATCTAAATTTGATGTTTGAATTTCTTTTGTAACAACTGATTTTGTCATTCCATCATAAATTGTAATTCCATCTTTTGCAATTGTTAACACTTCACCATCTGAAAGTTCATAATACTTATTTGTAGAATGAATCATAGCCATCATATCTGAACCAACCATGTTGAAGTCACTCCCAATTCCTGCAAGAAGTGGTGATTTGTTTTTTGCAGCAAAAAATTGATTCGGTGTCAATTTATCAATTAAAACAAAAGCATACGCACCTTTAATGATTTCAAGTGCTTTGAAAAAGACATCTAGTGTACTCAACGTTGGATTTTGCTCTGCAATTTTTGCGATGAGTTGTACTGCTACTTCAGTATCTGTTTCACTATTAAATTGAACATCGTTCAAATACGTTTCTTTAATTTCTACATAGTTTTCAATAATTCCATTGTGCACAAGCGCAAATCGTCCATCTGCTGATTGATGAGGATGAGAATTTTTAACACTTGGTGCACCGTGTGTTGCCCAACGTGTGTGCCCAATTCCAAATTCAGCTGGTGCTTCAAAATCTGTAATTGATTCGAGCGCTGAAATATTTCCAACATTTTTAAATACTGTAATTTCCTTTTCATTGTAAAGTGCAATCCCTGCTGAATCATAGCCACGATATTCGAGCGCTTTTAATCCGCGGATTAACACTTGTTGTACATTTTCTTGATTGCCAATATATCCGACAATTCCACACATACACATGTCTCCTTTAAATATAAAATTTGAATAATAGGTTAATAGGTACACGGCATCTTGTTTTGTCTAAAAAATTGCTTTTTTATTTTGTCAACATGCTAGGTCTGTGCTCACCAGAGGGCATCCGCCGAATATTCGATACTCCCTCTCCTCGTCAACTCTTGTTGAGTTCTGGCGCTAGGTCTTTTCGACCGTGTTATATTATAGCATTTTCAAGCATAAAATGCAATTCCACCCCCTGAATAGAGAGTGGAATATCAAAGATAAATTATAACATGAAATCATATGGCGTTATCTCAGGTAAACCGTCTTCACCATCACTTTCCCAAGCTGGTTCAACAAGTTCATAACCGATTGACTGTATTTTTTGTTTTTGTTTTGATTGTATTTCAATCGGTTCACTTACAACAAGTGAATTCATCGTTGTTTGACGACGTGTCTCTTCATTTTGTGCAGCATACATCAAAGACTCAAGTTCTCCGAATATAATTAATGATTCTTTCGCACGTGTAATAGCTGTATAGACTAAGTGTTTGGCAAGCATTCTACGATATGTAAAGAACATCGGTACAATAACAACCTCAAATTCACTTCCTTGGGCTTTGTGTACACTCGTCGCATATCCTAACTGAATAAACTCGAGTTCTGGTTTTTCAAAGACAACTTCTCGTCCTTCAATATCGATAATGACTTTTGCATCCTCACCTTTCATTTGATATATTTCGGTAATAATACCTATATCACCATTATTCACTTCTTTTTCAGCAATGTTTTTTAAAATGAGAACTTTATCTCCTTCATAGTACGTTGTTTGCATAAAAGCAATTTGGGATTTTATATTCAACTGATTTTCCTTTAAGTAATAAGACTGAATTAATGCATTAGCACGATCAATTCCCACGTCTGTTTTGTACATTGGTATGAGGACTTGATATTGTAAAGTTGTATATTTTCTCTTATATAACAAATCGACCATATGAAGTAGTACATCAGAAAATTGCTGTTGATGAACTTCTAAAAACATCACATCACTATTACTTTCAAAATTTCGAGGTTCCAGTGTTCCTTTTTGAATATGTTCAGCTAATGACACAATATGAGATCCTTTGGATTGGCGGAAATTTGTTTCTAAGCGTATTGTCTTCACAATATCTAAGTGATAAAAATCATATAAAAGTTGTCCGCTTCCAATTGATGGTAATTGTTCATAATCTCCTACGATTATCAACTTTTCCAATTTAGGAAGTGCTTTAAATAAATTATGTAAAAGCCACATATCAACCATTGAAAATTCATCAATAATAATGATTCGATAATCCAGTGGATTTTCATCATCGTAACTAAATACATTGCGATGTAAATCCCAACCTAAAAAACTGTGAATTGTCTTCGCTGGTAAATTCGTTGCTTGCTGCATGCGTTTTGCAGCTCTACCAGTTGGTGCAAGTAACATCAATTCAGATTCTTCGTAAATACTCATTTTCATCAAAATATCGGAAATCGCATGAATAATCGTCGTTTTTCCAGTACCAGGTCCACCAGTAATTAGCGTCAACTTATATTCAATTGCTGTTTTAATTGCTTCTCTTTGTAATTGATCAAAGTGAATGTTTTTTTCTTTTTCAAATGTCTGAATTTCTGTATCAACTTGAGGGAGTGAAACTTCCAGATAATCCGGAATCGTTTTTAACGTCTCAATGAGTGATCGTTCAGTGAAAAAATAGGATGCAAGTGCATATGCATCTTCTACATCTTCAAGTTGAATAATTTCTTTTTTCTCGATGAACTTCTGGAGTAATATTTCAATTTTCGTCCAGTCACATTGACTATCGATTTGTTTAATTGTCTGCATTAATTGATTTTTTGTCAGCCATGTATGACCACCTTGTTGACAAAATGTTTCAATCGCATATATGATGAGTGCTTCAATGCGTCTTTCATCATCTCTTTCAACACCCTCTGCTTTAGCAATCATGTCTACACTTTGAAACCCAATACGCGGAACGTGTTTCATGATCGTATACGGATTTTTTTCTAAGACAGTTTCTGTGTGGAGCTGATAAACCTCGTAAATACGCGAAATAATTGTAGGTGAAATACCTTTTTTTGTCAGTTTTGCAACAAGTGACTGGTACGCGATATTTTCTTGTAAAACACGATAAATAAGACTCTTTTTTTGTTCAGTTAACCCTTTTGGATTGAAGGAAGTGAGTGCATCTTCATCATTTGTTAAAATTGTAATTGCATCTTCACCGAGGTAATCAACAATTTGCGTTGCCATCTTCTCACCAATTCCAGGAAATTTATCACTCGATAAATATGTAATTGTCGCATCACTCGATTGTGATTCCATCGTTGCAATTGTCGCTTGCATTTGCCAACCGTATTTCGCGTGGAAAATTTCTTTTCCCTGAAAAGTATAAACTGTTTGTTTTTGTAGTTTTCCAATATTTCCTGAAATCGTGATTTCTTGTTCATCTTGTAAATGTTCAAAACTTGAATCAATAGAAATAACCCTCACTTTTACAATCGTAAATTGTGAGGATTCATTATAAAATAATTGATATGTTACTTTTCCACTCAGTTCAGACATTTCCTACCCCATGTATGATAATAATTGAGAATCTCTATACACATGTTCAATGATTCCACTTCCAAGACAAACTTCACCATCATAGAAAACAGCAACTTGTCCTGGTGTAACTGCTTTTACCGGCTCTTTTGTATGAATAAATAACGTACCATCTGGTTTCGGTTCTAAAGTGACAGCGATATCTTGTTGACGATAGCGAAATTTTGCGGTTACATCAAGTTTCTTTTCATAATTATTTGGATTTACAAAACTCACTTGACTCACAAGAACACCATTACCAAATAATTTGTCAATATTTTTATCATTAACAACAATTAGCTCGTTTTTCTCAATATTTTTTCCGCATACATACCAAGGACCACCTGCACCACCAACATTGAGACCACCACGTTGACCAAAAGTATAATACATTAATCCTACATGCTCTCCAAGTACTTCACCATCAAATGTAACAATATTACCTGGTTGCGCTGGTAGATAATTTTGTAAAAAGGCACGGAAGTCTCGTTCTCCAATAAAACAAATACCTGTACTATCTTTTTTATCAGCAGTAGCTAAATTTTGCGCTTTGGCAATTTCACGTACTTCTTTTTTTTCAAGGTGACCTAGGGGAAACAACACTTTATCAAGTTGTTTTGCTGAAAGTTGTGCTAAAAAATATGATTGATCTTTTGAACCATCAAGTCCCCTTTTTAATACAACATTTCCATCACTATCACGATCAACTTGTGCATAATGCCCTGTTGCAATAAAGTCAGCACCGAGTGTTTCGGCATAATCTAAAAATGCTTTAAACTTAATTTCTTTATTACACATAACATCAGGATTCGGCGTTCGATACTGTTTATATTCATCAAGAAAATATGTGAAAACACGATCCCAATATTCTTTTACAAAATCAACACTGTGATATTCAATACCAAGTGCCTCAGCAACAAGTTTTACATCTTGGAAATCTTTTTCTGTTTCACACATTTCGTTATTGATTGTTGGATTCCCTAAAATGTCGGAATTGAGTGCACTATCCCAATTTTTCATAAAAACACCAATAACACGGTATCCTTGCTCTTTTAAAAGATAAGCGGCTACTGATGAATCAACACCACCTGATAGACCTAATACAACAGTTTTCTGCATGATTTCACCTCAAAAGTTTTATTACTATCTATTTTACGCTATTTTTGCTAAAATTACTATATAAAGACATTCAAAAAGGAGTATTACGATGAATTATGAACCGCTTGCTGTGAAATTACGCCCCACTTCAATTGACGATTTTATTGGACAAAGTCATTTGATTGGATCTGATGGAATTATCACACCACTTATCGAAAACGATACTTTCCTTTCATCAATTTTCTACGGTCCTCCTGGAACTGGAAAAACAACACTGGCAACTCTTATTGCAAAACAATTACATATGCCTACAAAGATGGTGAATGCAACTACAATCAACAAAGCCGAACTCGTTCAGATTTTTGCAACAGCAAAACTGCATCCACGCTTTTTACTCATCATCGATGAGATCCATCGTATCAATAAAGATAAGCAAGATTTATTACTTCCAGAAATTGAATCAGGTAATATTATCCTCTGCGGAATTACAACTGAAAATCCGTATCATGCAATTAATCATGCAATTCGATCACGAACTCAAATATTTCAATTTCAAGCACTTTCAGAAGCAGATATTTTAAATGGACTCATTCAAGCAACTGACAAACTTCAAATTTCTGCTCTCCCTGCTACATTACAAGTTATTGCAGCGAACTCAAATGGTGATTTTCGAACTGCACTCAATCAATTAGAACTCGGTATTGCATCATCGTGGAAATCAATAAAAACTGATAAACAACATATTTTCAATGAGGATGAAAAATATAATCTATTATCTGCTTTACAAAAATCAATTCGAGGCAGTGATATTGATGCTGCTATGTACTGGCTTGCAAAATTAATCAACATCGGCGACCTCATTGCATTAAATCGGCGTATCCTCGTCATCGCTTATGAAGATATCGGTCTTGCTCATCCTGCACTCTGTGGACGAGTTTTAAGTGCAATTGAAGCGACTACAATTGTTGGATTGCCCGAAGCACAAATTATATACGCTGAAATTATTGCAGAACTCGCTTTGTCACCAAAATCAAAATCAGCATACGAAGCGATAAAATCAGCGCAACAAGCACTTACACACACCGATTTACCTGTTCCTGATTGGATTTCTATGACTCCACTCAACAAAGAAAAAGCGTATGATTACAACGCTAAAAATGAATGGATAAAGGAAAATTATTTACCAAAAGAAATGGCGCAAGCTACATTTTATACACCTTGGCATAATGGAAGTGAAAAAACTCTCGCTGAAAATTATAGTAAATTAAAAAAAATAAAAAAATCAGAAACAAGGTGATAATATGAAAGAATTTTATGAAATTGTTTTTGCTCATAGACACTTACTCAGTGAAAGTGAAAATGATCTAGCTAATTATTTAATTGCACACCAAGACTCTATTGAAAAGTTAAAACTCAATACGCTTGCTAATGAAAATTTCACATCGACAACAACCGTTATTCGTCTTTGTAAAAAACTCGGGTTTTCTGGTTGGAGTGAATTACAGTACTTTATAAAAATGCAATCAAAAATCATTCATGAAAATACTGAAAAAAATGCACAAGTAATTGATGATTCATTTATCACTCGTAAAAAACTCGCCATCAGCAGTGTGCAAAATACACTTGATAATATTAATTACGCCACTTTAAAAGAAGTAGCAGAGGCAATTTGTCAGTGTCACTGCTTAAAAATTTATGGTCTTTCCTCTTCACGCTTTGTATGTGAAGATTTTGTGCGCAAGCTTTCAATGCTTGAAATCTGGGGACATACCGAATCCGAAGAAGAAATGATTACACTCTCTTCTTCTCGTGTTAGGAAAAATGATCTTGTATTTATAATCTCACTCACTGGAAATAATGATACTCTTGTATCAGCAGTTCGTACTGCTAAAAAAAGAGGTGTTCGAACAATTTCACTCACAAACAGTGAAACAAATACAATTGCATCTGAAACTGACACACAGCTTTACATTGATGTCCCAAGACAATCCGTACATTACAATCGATTTCGATCACGTTATAGTTTCATGATTGTCATGGAACTTATTGTTGAAGAATGCATCACATATTTAAAAGAGAAAAACAAAGACCACTTTAATGATATAGAAGGTTGAACTTTACTTTGAGTAGAGTTCTTTTTTATTTGGTATGCATAAAAAAACATATTTCGTATTATTTTACATTTAAAAGAAAAACACTTGTCTTTTCTTTTTTATCATATTATGATGAAAGAAAATGCTTACTGAAAATGAGGTATTTAAATAATGAACACTTCAAACATACACACTCAATTTACAAAAAAATTCAAACAAGAACCCACTCACATGTATTGGGCACCCGGTCGTGTTAATTTAATTGGTGAACATATTGATTACAATGGTGGAAATGTTCTCCCCTTTACAATCAATATGGGTACTTATTTAGCTGTTTCGTTAAGGAGTGATCAAACCATTCGTTTTTTCTCCGAAAATTTCAAAGAATCTGGTATTATAGAAGTTTCACTTAGTGATATTGAACATGCAAACTATCAAGAAAAATGGCATTGGGCTAACTTCCCTATTGGGGTTTTAAAACACTGGGCTCAAAAAAACTTTAAATTCGAGTACGGATTTGATGCTTACTTTATCGGCACGCTCCCACATGGTGCTGGACTTTCTTCTTCCGCATCAATTGAAATCGTCACGCAGACATTTATAAATGATGTTTTACACGCACATGTTGACCAATTAACACAAGTGAAATGGGCTCAGCAAATTGAAAATGACTTTATTGGTGTTCCTTGTGGTATAATGGATCAATTTGCTATCGGTATAGGGGGAAAAGATACCGCAATTTCACTCAACTGTAATACGCTCCAATTCAATCATGTCCCACTCCATCTCGGAGATTATGAAATTTTAATTATGAACACTAATAAAAGCTGTGAACTCACAGATTCTGCTTATCACATTCGACTTGAAGAATGTCAAAAAGCATTGAACATAATACAAAATTTTTTTCCAATACACACGTTATGTGATTTATCGCTTGAAGAACTTCCAAGAACTTCCACCCAAACTCTACAAGCGGGTTAGGCATGTTGTTTCAGAACAGCTTCGAGTTTTAAAATCAATTGAAGCATTAAAAAATAATGATTTAGTAACTATCGGTCAACTGCTCAATGAATCACACAACTCGTTGCAAAATAATTATGAAGTTACTGGTAATGAGCTTGACACAATTGTCTCGATTGCGCGAGCTCAAAATGGTGTTTTAGGTGCAAGAATGACTGGGGCTGGATTTGGTGGATGTGCAATTGCACTCATTGAACATTCAAAAATTGATGAAGCAATCACCAATATCTCTCACGCATATACAATGACATTTGGCTATCCACCTTCTTTTTACATCGCAAAAAGTGGCGAAAAAACAGGACGCATTCCATTTGAATAATTCATGAATAGATTTTAAAGAAAGTAGGATATTATATGAAAAATTGGAATTTTATACTCACATATGAACTGAATGGGCAAACTTACACCCTTAATGCAAATCATATTGAACAAATCAACATGCATCAACCACTTTCTCTCTCTGCTATTATTGACGAAAAGACAATCTTGATTCAAGCAAATTCAGAATTCAATTATAAAATCAGCGATATTTCTTTTACATTTAATATACCAATTTCAGATACTACAACGGCATATCTCAATGGTTATCAATCATGGACCGACAGCAAAGAACACTTTAAAAATGAACGTGAATTTGGTATCCACAAACTTGCTGAGGGCAGCGTAAAAAAACGAATGCTTGATATGTATGGAAGTACACCTATTTACACTACCCCAAGAACAAAAGGACGTTTTCATGGTTTTACATACATGTATATCCGTAACAATGATATTCTAAATCTTTGGGGCTCTCTTTCAGAATATGATGGCTATACTATTTTTGATGTCGATATGAATAAAGAAAGTATAACCATCAAACGTGACTGTCTGGATGTCGTACAAAATAATTCATACAATATATTAAATTTAATCCAAGCTAATGGTCCTTATAACAGTGTATTTGACACTTATTTTAATGCGATGGATATACCAAAACCAAAAGTACCAAAAATGTGCGGTTGGACAAGTTGGTATAACTATTATCAAAATATTTCCGATGATATCATCACACATAACATTAATCAATTTATTGAAAAAAATATCCCAATTGATATTTTCCAAATTGATGATGGTTATCAATGTTATGTTGGTGATTGGCTTGATATCGATAAAAAAAAGTTTCCAAAAGGTGTTGCTCACTTTCCAGAAAAGCTTCACAGCCACGATATTAAAGCTGGTATCTGGCTCGCTCCTTTTGTAGCAGAGCGAAATTCA
>JBOFHN010000026.1:0-14026 GCA_051649665.1 Culicoidibacterales bacterium | reverse complement strand
GTTGTATATCCATTATCCTTTAAATATTTGAGTTGTTCTTCAAATTGAATTTTTGGCATTACATTTCCATCACTTGATTTTGGAATGTCTGGAACATCATGGTACATGAGAATAGGAATTTTTGTCGCTCGCTGTTCAGCGGTTATCGATGCAAACCTTTCTTTAGGTGTTTCTAAAACTGCCGGTGCTTGAGGTTGTGTTTGTACTAATGAAGGAGTTTCTGGATTCACATCTATTGGCTTGGGTGTGTGATTTTTAGTTAATGTATAAAAAATGAAAACTGATGTAAAAACAAGAATTGGAATAATACAAATAATAGAAAGAAATTTCCAATTTAATTTTTTTGCTTTTTTTCGTCTATTTTTGAGTGCGCGACTTTTCATAAAACCTCCAAAGATATCTATTATCTATACTATTATACTAAAAATGGCAAAGAATGAAAACCTTTAATTGTATAGAATGTTACTTGGAAAAAACTTCCAAAAATGAAGTGTAAAAGTGTTGAGAAATAAAATGAAAACCTTTATACTATAATGAGTGTTAAATGACACAAATATGAGAAAAACTTATTTCTATCAATGTTTGTAACAATTAGGAAGGATGAATAGATGAATTATTTACAATTTTTTTTGGAAAAAAATTTCCGGCGACCAGAACTTATTACTGAAACAGAGGGACATCGAGTTGCCTCAACGCTCGAACTTTTTGTGGATTTAGCGTTTGTTGGAGTGCTTGCAACACTTGTTCATTTTCTCGTCGGTGCAAAAGAGGTGAATCTTGAAGTTATTATTGGATTTTTGCTTCGCTTTTTCAGTGCCTTTTCACTTTGGTGGAATTTGATGTGGTATAATAATTTATTTGAAAATGAGTCACTTCGTCATCGACTTTTAATGGTACTTATTGTAATTACAGTTATAGGTCAACAAGTTGCATATAATTCACTTACAGTTGAAGGTTACTATTTTTTACTTTTCTTTTTCTCTGTATCTCGCTTGATTGAAATTTATATGTGGGCAAGTGCATCGTTACCAAAAAAACAACCGAGTCATGCTCTTCGTGTGTCGGCATTATTTTATATTTTTGGTATTTTCATTGCTGTTATTCTTGTTGCATTAACTCCTGTATTAACAGGATATTTGAAACCAAATTATTATATTTGGGGGACTTCAATTACATTGGAATTTATTGCACCAACTGTGTTATTTACTTATAATATGAAGCGTCTTGTGAAAAAAGGTGAAGCACCACTTCCACCGATGAATCACGAATTATTTAAAGAACGTTTTGGATTGTTGTTTTTACTTGTATTAGGTGAGGGAATTGTCGCAGCTATTCGAATATTTGATTTGTTTGAAACTGAAAATACGGCATCAATTGTTATTTTAGGATCAATCATTGTACTCATTGCCTACGGTCTTTGGGAAGCATATTTTGATATTGTACATGGACAAAGTAATCATTACAAGGAAACACGAGTCAATCACTGGGCAACGATGAATGTTATAATGATTTTAGGGGCAATGCTCATCTTAGGAACGGCATCAGAATTAATTCATCCACATTATGGAAAGAATATCAACATTCTTTCAACGCTTCATTTACTGGGTCTTGGTATGTTCAATATTGGATTGTACTTAGCAATTAGCATGCGTGATCGGAATATTCCAGGATTTGAAGAAATATATTGTAATCGAGAAAGAAAATTCGCGATCAAATTAGCACTGACAATGTATAGTATAGTTGGTGTTGGAGCTTGTCTTATTGGTCTATTTGGAATTTTAAATGGGGTCTATGCACTCTATTATACGATGTTTGCTATTTTGATTTTTATATTTATGAAACAATACGTCCGCTATTCAACAGAAAAGTAGACAAAAGCCTTTCACTAAAGTGTGAAAGGCTTTTACTTATTAAGCTCTTTTTATAAAAGTTTCACAATTTACTTTTTTAGTATTTTTTCTATGAAAAAGTATGCTATACTATAAGTGTACTGTCCGTATAATCCTGGTAATATGGTCCAGGAGTCTCTACCTAGTTGCCACAAATGGCTAGATTACGAGCAATTACTTGATGCCTGAATATCAGGTTTATTTGAGTTTACTTGTTCGTCTCTTATCTTTTTGATATAGAGGCTTTTCTATTTTCAGTACAAAAAATAGAAGGAGGTAATTCGATGAATTACGAAATAAAACAACTGTTTTCAGAACAAATGATACAGCAAAAAGTCGCAGAACTCGCACGCCAAATTGATGACGATTTACAGAGTGAATCCGTTATTCTTATAGGTTTGTTGCGTGGTTCTGCCTTTTTTTTGAGTGATTTATCCCGAAAGATGGAAACCGATGCACAAATTGATTTTATGACTGTTTCAAGTTACGGGAATAATACGACTTCAAATCGTGATGTTCGTGTCCTAAAGGATTTAGATGGAGATATTTTTGATCAAAATATTATCATTGTTGAGGACATTATCGATACTGGTTACACACTGAAAAAAGTTGTAGAAATACTTAAGACAAGAAAACCAAAAACATTAAAAATATGTACACTCCTTGATAAACCATCACGTCGCGAAGTTGAAGTTAAAGTTGATTACTGTGGCTTTACGATAGATGATGCATTTGTTGTTGGTTATGGAATTGATTATGCTCAAAAACACCGAACGCTTCCCTATATAGGTCATGTTATTTTTAAGGAGGAAGTGTAATGGATTTAAATACATTTGTTGTTGTTGGGACACAATGGGGAGATGAAGGCAAAGGAAAGATTATTGATGTACTTGCTCCAAAAGCAGACATGGTTGTTCGCTTTCAAGGTGGAAATAATGCTGGACATACTGTGATTGTTGGCGATGAAAAATTTGTATTACATCTTTTACCATCGGGTGCTGTTTCGGGTGGTGGTATTTGTTTAATTGGTGCAGGAGTCGCAATCGATATTGAAGTACTGCTTGAAGAAATAAAACAAATAGAACAACGTGGAAAATCGATGGATCAATTATATATTGATGAGCGAGCGCACGTGATTATGCCGTATCATATTGCAGTGGATAAGGCTCGTGAAGAGTCACTTGGATCGAATAAAATTGGAACAACATTACGAGGTATAGGGCCTGCATATGTTGATAAAGTGACTCGTAATGGTATTCGCATTGGTGATTTGTTGAATGCTGAGCGCTTAAAAGATAAAATTGAATGGAATGTAAAAGAAAAAAATGATTTGTTATTTCGTTATGGAAAAGAGTTGTTTGATGCTCAAGAGTTATTTGAAAAATATCAATTTCTTGCACAGAAAATTGAACACCGCATTGTCGATGGTGTTGAACGATTAAATACGGCTGTAAAAAATCGGAAAACAGTTCTTTTTGAAGGTGCACAAGCGATGATGCTCGATATTGATCATGGAACGTATCCATATGTGACATCTTCATCACCAACGGCGGGGGGAGCATGTAGTGGTGCAGGTATCGCACCAAATAAATTATCACATATCATCGGTGTGATGAAGGCATATACAACAAGAGTAGGAGAAGGTCCATTCGCTTGTGAATTAATTGATGAAACAGGAGAAATGCTTCGTCGAGTTGGCCATGAATTTGGTGCTACAACAGGCCGACCACGTCGTTGTGGATGGCTTGATCTTGTTGTGGGAACACAAGCTGTTTTAATTAATGGATTAACTGATATTGTATTGACAAAATTGGATGTTTTAACTGGTCTTGAGACGATAAAAGTTGCAGTTGCATATCATATAGATGGTAAACGATATAAAACATATCCAAGTCATCTTACGAAATCAACGAAAGTTGACGTTGAATATGTTGAACTTGAAGGTTGGAGTGAAGATATTACAAGTGTGCGGACATTTGAGAAGTTGCCACGCTCTGCTCAAAAATATATTGAATTCATTGAAATGCATCTTGGTGTATGTGTATCGATGATTTCAGTTGGTCCTGAACGTACACAAAACATTTATCGTACACCATTGTTGCAATCATTTGGAGGAATTTAAATGGAAAACTATACATATCAAAATCCACTCAGTAGTCGTTATGCGAGTCAACAGATGCAGTATATATTTTCACCGGATTTCAAGTTTAAAACATGGCGTAAATTATGGGTTTGGCTTGCTGAAAGTGAGCAAAAACTCGGTCTTGATTTTATTACAGATAGTCAAATAATGGCGATGAAACAGTATCAAAATATATTGAATCTCGATGTTGCCAAAGAGTATGAAAAAGTATTGAAACACGATGTAATGGCACATGTTCATGCATATGGTGATCAAGTTCCAGAAGCAAAAGGTATTATTCATCTTGGTGCTACAAGTGCGTATGTTGGAGACAATACCGACTTAATACAAATACAAAAAGGGTTGAATCTTGTTCAGGGACGATTACTTCATGTGATTGATCTCCTCAGTCAATTTGCGAAAAAGACAAGTGATTTACCAACCCTTGGTTTTACGCATTTTCAATCTGCACAATTAACGACGGTTGGAAAACGAGCAACACTCTGGATTCAGTCGCTCATGATCGATTTAGAAGAATTAAATTTTCGAATTGAGCGATTACCCTTTCGAGGTGTAAAAGGAACAACGGGAACACAAGCGAGTTTTAAAGAATTGTTCGCAGGTGATTTTGATAAAGTGAAACAACTCGATCAGATGATAGCACTTAAGGCTGGATTTCAACATAATCTACAAGTAACAGGTCAAACGTATGACCGAAAAATTGATGATCAAATTTTAAGTACGTTAAAAGGCATCGCTATTTCTGCACATAAAATGACAAATGATCTTCGATTACTCCAACATTTAAAAGAAATTGAAGAACCATTCTCAAGTCAGCAAATTGGATCAAGCGCTATGGCGTATAAACGTAATCCGATGAAAAGTGAACGAATTGCATCACTTGCAAAATTTGTCATCAATCACGCTGGAAATGGAGCCCTTGTTGCTTCAACGCAATGGTTTGAACGAACACTGGATGATTCAGCCAATAAACGTCTTTCGATTCCACAGTCGTTTTTAGCTATTGATGCTATATTATTATTGTTAAGTGAGGTTATGGGGAATCTCGTTGTTTATCCAAAGGTAATTGAGAAGCACATTCTGGCAGAACTTCCTTTTATGATTACAGAAAATATTATGATGAAAGCTGTTCAAAAAGGGCAAGATCGTCAAGAAGTGCATGAAATTATTCGCGAACTTTCACAAAGGGAAGCGTATTTTATTAAAAATGATGGAAAAGATAATCAACTTATTCAACACATAATAGAAGATGGTCGTATTCAGATTACAAATCAAGAAATAGACGATTTAATGGATGCATCGAAATTAATTGGATTTTCAAGCGAACAAGTTGAAGATTATATTCAGAAGAACGTTCAACCAATTTTAGATTTACATTACGATAAAATAGCAAATGAAGATAAGTATGAAAGTATATAGAATAGTGCTTGACATTATTTTATATTCTTAGTACAATATATCAGAAGTAGGAGGTACTGTATGCAGTTTGTTGTCTTGAACACAATTGAGTTTCTAAACAATAAACAGGCATTTTGCCCCCTTTTCCCATTAAATAATTGAGTCACGTTTTATACGTGGCTCTTTTTTTTATGGTATTTTTTTTAAGGAGTGTGTGTAGATGGAAACACAGAAGATTGTATTATACCCAGAACAAAAGCCAAAAAATAAGTTTGTATGGTTTGGTCTTTCATTGCAACATGTTTTTGCAATGTTTGGAGCAACGATTTTAGTTCCACGTCTTGTTGGATTAGATCCGAGCATTGCGTTACTTGCAAGTGGCGTGGGAACACTGATTTACATTTTAGTAACGAGTGGAAAAGTTCCAATTTATCTTGGATCATCATTTGCATTTATACCGCTTTTAAAAGTTATTGCGGATAGTCATGGTGATGTATCAAGTGCAATGGTCGGAGTTCTTGCAGTTGCACTGACATATCTTGTTTTTGCAAGTATGCTAGCAATTTTTAAATTTGACATTACAAAACGGCTGCTTCCACCTGTTGTAGTTGGTCCGATGATTATGATTATTGCTTTAAGCATTGCTCCAGTTGCTGTTTCAGAAATTGGACTATCACAAGAATCTTTTTCATATCAAAATCTTTTGATTGCAGCTATTACGGTAGGTAGTGCTCTTTGTTTGATGGTTGCTAATGACTTTGGAAAGAAAATACCATTTATCTCACAAATACCAATTTTAAGTGCGATTGTGATTGGTTACTTGAGTGCAATGGTGCTTGGTGTTGTTGATTTTTCAGCTTTAGAGCATGCAAATATCTTATCACTTCCCCATATACAAGTACCATTTATCTCATACACACCAAAAGTAGATTTTGGGATTATTATTCCAATGATGATTGTTTCAATTGTCACGATTACAGAAAATATCGGTGAGCATGCCGTATTATCTGAAATTGTCGGCCGCGACTTCTTAAAAAAGCCTGGAATTCCTCGAATTTTAGCAGCTGATGGACTTGCTATCTTATTTAGTGGATTAGCAGGAGGTCCTGTTACAACAACATATGCAGAAAACAATGGGGTCATTGCCATTACTAAAATTGCGAGTACTTGGATAACAGGTGGTGCTGCCATTCTCGCCATTATGCTTTCATTTAGTGGAACATTGTCAGCACTTATTCAAACGATTCCGGCACCGGTTCTCGGTGGTGTATCACTTATTTTATTTGGTATGATTGCACTGAATGGAATGAAGATTCTCATTCGCGGGAATGTTAATTTAGAAAGTGCAAAAAATTTAGCCATTATTACAACAATGCTTATTTTAGGAGTTGGTGGAGCAACGTTTAAATTTTCAGTATTTAGTCAAAATATTCAACTTCAAAGTCTCGCTGTTGCAGCCGTTGTAGGTATTACTATGAGTCTTATTATTCCAGATACAAAAAAAGAGAAAGAAGGACATGCATAATGAAAAGAGAACTCGCTTTAGAATTTTCACGCGTAACAGAAGATGCTGCAATTGCCGCATTTTCATATATTGGAAATGGAAATAAAAATGCTGCCGATGAAAAAGCAGTGACGGCGATGCGGGAAATGTTTAATCAAATGGATATTTCAGGAGAAGTCGTTATTGGTGAAGGAGAAATTGATGAAGCTCCAATGCTTTATATTGGAGAAAAAGTTGGAAAAGGAGGAGATGCTGTAGATATTGCTGTTGATCCAATTGATGGAACTCGAATGGTTGCGATGGGACAAGATAATGCAGTTGCTATTTTAGCAGCAGGAGAAAAAGGATCATTCTTAAAGGCCCCTGATATGTACATGGAAAAACTGGTTGTCAATGAAGTAGCACGTGGGAAAATCGATATTACAAAACCGCTACTTGAAAATTTAAAAACCATTGCTGAGGCGAGTAAAAAGTCGCTGTCTGAACTCTGCGTAATGACATTAGCTAAAGAGAGAAATCGTGAAGCTATTCAAGAAATGCAATCACATGGTATTAAAGTATTAGCAATCCCAGATGGAGATGTTGCAGCGACACTTCTTGTATGCCTTCCAGAAAAAGATATTGATGCATACTACGGTATTGGTGGTGCACCAGAAGGCGTTATTTCAGCAGCTCTTGTACGAGCGCTAGATGGAGATATGGAAGCAAGATTACTCCTGCGAAATGATGTGAAAGGTGATACAGATGAAAATAAAAAACTTGCACAATTTGAAAAAATAAGATGCCAACAAATGGGTGTTGAACCAAATACACGTTTGGTTCTTGATGATTTGGTAAAAAGCGACAATGTTATTTTTTCAGCAACCGGAATAACAGGGGGTGCTCTTTTATCAGGTGTTGAAATGTCTAAAAATAAAAAGTACGCAACAACTGAAACATTGCTTATTCGAGGAAAAACAGGAACTATTCGCCGAATTCATTCAACACATTTACTTGAGAAGAAATATCGATAATAAAAGAAAAAAAGAGAACATTTGTTCTCTTTTTTATTATTAAAATTTATTTCATAATAAAACGATATCCAGCTCCCCAAACTGTTTCAATATAAATTGGATTTGACGGGTCAGGTTCAATCTTTTCGCGAATGCGATTAATGTGAACAGTAATTGTTGAAATATCACCAAAACCATCACTATGCCAAATTCGATCAAAAAGTGTTTCTTTAGAGAAGATGATATTTGGATTTTGAATGAGGAAAGCAAAGAGTTCAAATTCTTTATTCTTTAAAGTGATTTCATTTCCATCAACAGCAACATAACGTTCATCAAAGCGAACTTCAAGATTGTTGTAATGAAATGTGTTTTTCCTATTTGATGTTGAATGTGTCAAGCGTTGATAACGATTCAAATGTGATTTAACACGAGCGATGAGTTCATTCGGACTGAATGGTTTGGTTATATAATCATCAGCACCAAAGCCAAGGCCACGGATTTTATCAACTTCAGATGTTTTAGCAGTAACAAGGAGCAGGGGAATATCTTTTTTTTCGCGAATAGATTTGATAATAGCAAATCCATCACGACTTGGCAACATAGCATCAATAATAGCAAGGTCAATATTTTGCTGTAATGCAATATCAAGGCCAACTTGTCCATCATGTGCGAGAGTTGTTTCAAATTGATTGATTTCAAGATAATCACGAATGAGTTCAGCAATTTGAATGTCATCTTCAATAATTAAGATGTGCATGATTTTTCCTCCTGTTGTACTGGTAATTCAATTTTAAGTTGTAATCCGTTGTTGTTTGATGCACTGAGATTACCATCATGTGCTTGGATAATTTTTTGGCAGATTGCAAGTCCAAGACCGCTTCCATTTTTTGTATTGCTACGGGCTGTATCACCACGGAAAAATGAATCGAAAATATAAGGGAGTTGTGATTTTGGAATACCTTGTCCGTTATCTCTAAATATAATTGTATATGTGAGATCATTGTGTGTAGTTGAAATCATCATCGATAATGATTGATTATCGACATATTTAATGCTATTTTCAATAAAGTTTATTAAAACACGATGAATTTCGTCATAATCAACACATGTTAACACTGTCAGTGGAATGGTGTTTTCATATGAAAAGGAGAAATTAGGGTAATCACGAGTAATTGTTTGGTATATCTGATTCAGCATATTATGTGCAGAATATGTTTTGAAATTAAATGGATAATGATGAGATTGGAATTGATTGATAATCGTCATTTTTTCAACTAGTTGTTCGATAAGTCTTGTTTTTTCATTGATGATCGATAAGTATTTATCTTGTTGCGCAGGTGTTTGTGCGATATTATCTTGAAGTGCTTCAACATAACCTTTAATAATAGTAAGCGGTGTTAAAATATCATGAGTAATACCGCTTAAAAAAGCAGAACGATTATTTTCAAGTTGTGTACGCTCTGAAATAGAAGTGGAAAGTTGTTTACGCAATGCATCAAAGGCTTGGAATACTTGCTGAAATTCATCACTTTCCGAGTATGAAATAGGTGTCGATAAATCACCTTCAATAAGCATTTTTGTATTTTTTTCAAGGAGTGTAAGTGGATGAGTAATGCGTTTAATTTGATTCCTTGTTATGATGAGATTTACTGTCATAATGAGTAAAATAAGTAAGATGAGAGCACTCAAGATGATAGGTAAAATAGTTGGTAAACTTCTAATACGCTCTTCTTTTGTAATAATGTGGTCATTTACAAATACATTTATTGTAATTGCTGTAAAAATAAAGAAAAGAATCGGGAGTAAAGCCATTAAGTAGTAGGAGCGCTGAAGTGCTTTTTTAATTGTCATTTTATATCCTCCATAGTCTTTCTCTATTATATCATAGTTTTATTCTGAACGAAGTGCTTTTACAGGATCTTGTTTTGTCGCAATACGAGCTGGGATAAGACCTGAAACAAGTGTGAGGAGCATACTCACAATAATGAGAAAAGCACCTTGTGGGAAGGAAAGGGATGCTGAAATAGAGTGGTCACTGAGCATTTTTTGTAAGATACTTGTTGCAGGAATTGATATGAGTAAAGCGATTCCAACACCGAGGAATCCAGCACTCAATCCAATAATTAAAGTTTCAGCATTAAAGACGCGAGAAACATCTTTTTTACGAGCACCAAGGCTACGTAAAATTCCAATTTCTTTTGTACGCTCAACAACTGATACATATGTAATAATACCAATCATAATTGATGAGACAACAAGTGAAATTGCTGAAAATGCAATGAGAATTGCAGTAATTGAACCAACAAGTGTATTCATTGAATTACTAATTGTCTGAGCAAGGTCAGTGTATGTCACTTTATTCGCATCGTCTTTATTTGTGTTGTATGCGTTTAAATAATCAGTAACTTTTGCTTTTGCAGTAAAATCTTTTGGATATAAATTTATTGACATTGGCGTTTTTATAGCACCGAGTGTATGGAGGAGCGATTCGTATTGCTTTTCAGGTGTTTGTGTATTTGATGCTGGCTGACCAGGTGACGATTGATTCTGATTTTGGGACATAAAAGGACGGTTTGTCAATACGTTTTTGCTCGCACCAGCTTCACGTTGTGCTTGAGAAATTGTTGAGTTATAGTTTTTGGTAACAAGTTGCTCGCCAAGCTTTGATGTATAGGCAATACCTGTTTTATCTTTTGAAACAGGTAAGGTTGATGTTGTTTTTTCTTGCATAACACCAACAATCTTCACTTCAATTGCTTCATTTGAATTGTATGCATTTTGATATGAGGGGGAATCCAGTGGTAAGTATTGATTATTAATCTTTTGGTAATATAAGTTGTTTGGTAAGATTTTAAGTGTTGTACCAATGAATGTTTCAGGTGCCAGAGATGTTTCATTTATTTTGAGTGCATCTAACAATGTTTTATTGATTTGTTTTTGATCATTAACAACGAGTATAATATCTTTTTCTGATTGTGGAACATTTCCTGCGAGTATTGTATAGTTTTGATCAATATAAGATTTGTCATTAGAAATAATATTCCAATTGAGCGTTGATTTATCAATAAGTGAATAGGTATCACCGTTTTTGTAGAGTGATGGCATGTTAACACCATAGTCTTCTGTTTTCCCACTGAGAAGTGTACTATCCATATTATTTAAATATGTTAGGTATTCATCTGAAATTTTATTTTCATGTGTTGTATCTTGTGATTTATCATAACTTGTAATATTTTCAGAAGTATTTTTATTTTCATTTGATTTAATGATTTGTGGACGAACGATAGTTGGTGAATTTTCTGCAATTGTTACAGGCATGCCAGAGAGTGTACTTGTTTGAAAATTTGAAATATACATATTAAATCCATTTGACACAAGCAAAACAAGAGCAATACCGATAATTCCAATACTTCCAGCAAATGCAGTAATGATAGTACGTGCTTTTTTAGTCAATAAGTTTTTAAGGCTCAAATTAAATGCAGTAAAAAAAGACATTGCTGCTTTTCGAGAATAGTTCTCTTTTTGTGCAGCTTCAACTTTTGCGGTCAGTGTTTTTGTTTCATCACTGATGATTTCACCATCAACAAGACGAACGATGCGAGAACTATATTCTTCTGCGAGATCATCATTATGTGTAACCATAATAATAAGTTTTTCTTTAGAAAGGCTTTGGAGTAAATTCATAATATCAACACTTGTTTTACTATCAAGTGCACCCGTTGGTTCATCAGCCAAAATAATTTCAGGATCATTGACAAGGGCACGAGCAATTGAAACACGTTGCATTTGTCCACCTGAGAGTTGGTTTGGCTTTTTATGGATATGATCGGCTAAACCAACTTTCACAAGTGCTTGTGTTGCACGTTCAATTCGCTCTTTTTTTCCAATACCAGAAAGTGTAAGAGCAAGCTCTACATTTGCTAGGATACTAAGATGTGCGATGAGATTATAACTTTGAAAGACAAAACCAATACTTTGATTGCGATAAGCATCCCAATCACGATCTTTATAATCTTTTGTCGATCTTCCATTGATGATTAAGTCTCCCGATGTATATCGATCAAGACCACCGATAATATTGAGCATTGTTGTTTTCCCGCTTCCGGATTTTCCAAGAATTGAGACAAATTCATTTGCTTTGAATGTTAAAGAAATATCGTTTAATGCAACAGTAGAATTATTTTGCATTGTATATTCTTTACGAATTGATTTAAGTTCTAACATTTTGTTACCTCCTGTGTTATCATACTTCATTATACATTCAAGTTATAACGGAATACTTACATAAATATTAACAAATTATTAAATGTTTTATGATAACGTTATCAGTGTTGAAAAGATTACTTCTAAATCCTTGATTAAAATGTTATAATCTTACAATACATATATATTAAGGAGGGAACATATGTCAACAATTATCGAAGTGAAGGACGTAACGAAAAAATTTCGACGTACAGAAAAGAAAAAAGGACTCAAAGGAGCTTTTTTAGGTTTAATTAGACCGGTTTATAAAGAAAAAGTTGCAGTCGATCACTTATCTTTTTCCATTAAAGAAGGTGAAATTGTTGGTTTTATTGGTGCAAATGGTGCTGGAAAATCAACAACAATTAAAATGATGACGGGAATTTTATATCCAACAAGTGGAGAAGTAATTGTTGATGGTATTATCCCCTATGAAAAGCGAATTGATAATGCTCGTAAAATTGGCGTTGTATTTGGTCAACGTACACAGCTGATTTGGGATATTGCACTTGAGGAATCACTCATGATGCAACAACATATTTACGGAGTAGATGAAGAAGTATTTAAAGAACGTCTTGCGTATTTTGTTGAGAAACTTGAATTGCAAGATTTACTCCGTGTTCCAATTCGTCAGATGTCACTTGGTCAAAAGATGCGTTCGGAACTTGCAGCAGCATTTTTGCATAAACCAAAGCTCGTGTATCTCGATGAACCAACAATTGGACTTGATGTTAAAGTAAAAGAAACAATCCGTGAGTTCATTCGAGAGATGAATGAAAAAGATAACACAACTGTCATTTTGACAACGCATGATATGCAGGATATTGAAGCACTCGTTGAGCGCGTGATTATTATCGATCAAGGTCAAAAATTATATGATGGTGCGATTGATTCACTCTCAAAGCAATTTGGTAATAAGAAAGTACTAACAATAGAACTCGCTAAAGAATGCGATTTAGTAATGGATGATGAGATTCGCCAGCAATTACTCACAGTTGAAGAAAAAGAAGATAAGTGGTATCTTTCATATTCACAAAATGATATTCAAACACCAATGCTTATGTCACATCTTTTTTTAAACAATGAAATTATTGATTTTACTGTAAATGATGAACCAATTGAAGAAATTGTCAAAGTAATTTATGAGCAAAAAGAGGTGATTGGATGAGAAAATTACGTCCATACCTTGCGGGTATGAAACTCGAAATGCTATCGATGCTCCAATATTCAACATGGTATTGGGCACACTTGTTTACTAAATGTATTACAGTTGTTGTTATTTATTTTTTATGGAGCGCTATTTTAAATAGTCAATCAGGTGCTGTATATGGATTTCAATCAAAAGAAGTGATGATTGGCTATATGTGCATGATCTTTTTGATCAGTTATAGTATGAATTCAAATTTAATGGGAATATTATCGAATAAAATTCGCCAAGGAACATTATCCACTGACTTGATTCGTCCTGTATCTTTTTTAAAGATGGAACTCGCAAAAGAAATTGGTCAAGAAATTATGATTTTAGTAACGCAGTTTTTACCTATTACAATCGTTTTTGTTATCATGTTAAAAATTCCGACTCCGACAAGTGTTGACTATTGGTTTGTTTTTATATGTGCACTTGTTTTAGGATATTTTGTTTTACTAGCATATAGCCTTCTTTTTTCGATGCTTGTCTTTCTCACACATAACTGGTGGGGGCTTTCACAGTTCTCTCAATTTGTGATGGCGTTCTTTTCGGGAAGTGTCATGCCAATTACGATGATGCCGGGCGGTTTACAAGCAGTGGCTTATGTACTTCCGTTTCATGCAATGCTTTCAGTGCCTGCTCAATTATTTGTTCAATCAGAAAGTCTTG
>JBOFHN010000025.1:0-21316 GCA_051649665.1 Culicoidibacterales bacterium | reverse complement strand
CGCAGGATATGAACATGTACAAACACTTCAATCAAGTATTCCAGAAAAAGTTAATTATCTTGAAATGTTTAAAGTAGATCGTGTTGAAGAATTAAATATTCCGGAACGATGGAATAGTGGAGAACCGAGAAAGACACTTTCTGTTCCAGTCGGATATCGTGGTTCTGATGATGTAGTGATGCTGAATTTACATGAAAAAGCACATGGTCCGCATGGACTTATCGCAGGAACTACTGGATCAGGGAAATCAGAAATTGTTCAAACATACATCTTGTCACTGGCCACTAATTTTCATCCGTACGATGTTGCATTTTTACTCATTGATTATAAAGGAGGCGGAATGGCAAATCTTTTCAGAGATTTACCGCATCTTTTAGGGACGATTACAAACCTTGATAGTGAGCAATCAAAACGTGCACTAATAGCGATTAAGGCTGAACTCTTACAGCGGCAGCAACTTTTCTCAGACAATGATGTCAATCATATTGATGGGTATCAAAAATTATTTAAAGAAGGTCTAGTAGAGAAACCCATGCCACACTTATTTATTATTAGTGATGAGTTTGCTGAATTAAAATCGGAACAACCTGAATTTATGAAAGAACTTGTTTCAACTGCGCGTATTGGAAGGAGCCTAGGTATACATTTGATTTTGGCAACGCAAAAACCAAGTGGGGTTGTAGATGATCAAATATGGTCGAATTCTAAATTTAAGCTTTGTTTAAAAGTTCAAGATGCAAATGATAGTAATGAAATGCTTAAGACACCTGATGCTGCATCGATTACACAGGCCGGTCGTGCATATCTTCAAGTTGGAAATAATGAAATTTACGAACTGTTTCAAAGTGCGTACTCAGGATCGCCGTATATGGTGAATGTTGAAAAAGATGATATACGAGATAATCGTATTTATGAAATTAATGAATTGGGACAATATGAATTGAAAACAAAAGACTTATCGTATGGGAATGTTGGGAAAACTTCGATGTCTGAGCTTGCTGCAGTTGTGGGTGAAATAAAAAAAACATTTGAAGAAATGAAGCATGAAAAAGTACCGAGTCCGTGGCTTGAACCATTAGGAGAATATATTACGCAAGATGAATATGAAAAAATTGATATAAAATCAGAATGGTTGAAGTTTGAGCAAGATAATGTTACAGAACAACTTGAGATGATTGTAGGGTTAACTGACGAACCACAAAATCAAGTTCAAAATACCTTGAAACTCAATCTGGTCAATGGACATATTGGATTATTCGGAGCTAGTGGTTTTGGGAAAAGTGTCATGTTGCAAAGTTTGATTATGTCACTCGCACGAAAAAACACACCGGAAGCTATTCATTTTTATATTCTTGATTTTGGACAAGCGTTGTTATCATTGCAATTTTTACCACACGTAGCGGATCTCATTACTATTGATGAAGAGGAAAAAATTGCTAAGTGGATTCGTTTGATGGAATCACTTATTAAAGAACGGAAGAGATTATTTAAAGAAGTTGGGGTTGCGGATATTACTACATATCGACAACTTACAGGAGAAAAAATGAATCGTATTATCGTTGTTCTTGATAATTATGATGCTGTTCGTGATGCAGAACTTGGCGATGGATTTGATAAACTCTTAATGTTGATAACACGCGAAGGAATTGGTTTAGGGATTCATGTCGTAATAAGCGCAATGCGATCACTTAAATATCAATTGATGGCTAATATAAAAGAGAAAATAACATATTTTCAAGTGGATTCAAGTGATATACCGAGTATTATGGGGAGAACTTCTATGAAAATTCAAGAAATTCCAGGTCGTGGACTTGTCAAACAAGATGAAATATATGAATTCCAAACATTGTTGCCAAATGCAAAACAAACACAAGGAGAACGTATTGAAAACTTGCGAACGGAAGCTGATTTGATGCAAAAGTTGTGGACAGGACAAAGACCTGATAGTATTCCTCTCGTTCCAGAAATTTTAACATATGAAGATTTTTTAATGAGAAAAACAGTACAATTTGCAATGCAACAAGAACACATTATATCAGTGGGACTTGATTTTGAAAAAGTTGAAAGTATCAATATTGATTTGCGCACAGATGGAAATTTACTTATTGCGTATGATAATATATTAAATTTTCAAAAATTGTTAAATTCGATAATAAAGACAGTGACTTCACAGGCGATGTTGTATTTTGTTGATAGTGGACGTTGTGAATTGACAATGTTTAAGGAAGAAGGAATATATGATAATACTATTGATGGAATACGAAGTTTGTTGAGGGATGTTTTTGAAATATATGAAAACCGAAAATGTCAATCAGAAGATGAAATTAATTCGTCACAACCAATCATTCTTATCGTGAATGATCCTATCGCACTTGTATCAGATGTAATTAGTGAAAAGAATGAGTATATGATAATAGATTTATTAGAAAAAGGTCGGAGATTCAAAATATTTACAATTTGGAATATTGATGTTGAAAAATTCAATGACTTTATTGGACCATTGTCTAAGGTGGTAAAAAAGAATCAGCCAGCTCTCATCATGAAAAAAGGTCAACATTTTCCGCCAAGCCTATCGGTTTCACGTATTAATTATAGTGAACGCGAGTTTGAAGAAGGAGAAGTGAACTTCATTCATCATAATAGAATTCAGCGAATTAAATATGCGAGTAAATAACTTGCTGTACTACTCAATATTTGACTTCAAACTTTGAAGTGCGATAAAATGGAAGCAGAAGCAATGAAAGGATTTGATGTAATGGAAATGATGAAATTAGCAAATGGTATCCAAATGCCAATTCTTGGCTTTGGAACTTTTAAAATCGAAGACTTAACAGTAGCAACTGAATCTGTAAAAAATGCAATAGCATGCGGGTATCGTCATATTGATTGTGCAGCTGTTTATGGAAATGAAAAGGCAGTAGGTGAAGGAATTCGAAAAGGAATTATAGACGCGAATATTACACGCGAACAATTATTTATTGTGAGTAAGGTATGGAATTCTGATCAGGGTTATGAGGCAACAAAACAAGCATTTGAGCAAACGTGTAATGATTTAGGTGTTTCTTATTTAGATCTATATTTGATTCATTGGCCAGCGCATGATTTTGAAGTGACCAAAGGCACTTGGAAAGCCATGGAAGAACTTTACCAAACGGGTAAAATTAAAGCAATTGGTGTGTGTAACTTCATGAAGCACCATCTTGAACAATTAATGCAGTATGCTAATATCAAGCCAATGGTGAATCAAGTTGAATTGCATCCTCAATTTCCTGAAAAATATTTACGCGCATTTTGTCAGGAAAATAATATTGCGGTAACAGCGTGGGGACCACTTATGCAAGGACAAGTATTTGAAAATGAAGTAATGCAAAAAATTGCCAAAAAACATAATCGTAGCATTTCGCAAATCACACTGCGTTGGCATATCCAACAAAATATTATTGCTATTCCTAAATCGATTCGAAAAGAGCGTATGATTGATAATTTAAATATTTTTGATTTTGTACTTGATGATGAAGATATGAGTGATATTGACAAAATAAATAATGCACGTCGTTTAGGACCAGATCCAGATGAACGCACATTTTAAAAACGTCTAGAAACTTGTGAATAGTATATAAATCGTTTGCAAAGTAACTGAAAATGGTTTATAATACAATATAACAAGGGAGTAACGGGCAGAGAACCTGGTGTAGTTGTCAACAGCCGACAGTAGTCTGGCACTACATTAAATCGTGAGACTTGTGTGGCATGACTTGCCGCACAAGTTTTTTTTTATTCTTTTGCTGAATGAAATGAGGAGATGATGAAATTGTGGTATACAAACACAGTAAGTGATATTGAAAATCAATTAAATACAAGTTGTGAACAAGGTCTAGATATACAACTTGCAGAGAAACGATTGGCTGAAAATGGTCTGAATCAATTACCAGAAGCTAAAGTAGATCCAATATGGTTAATCTTTTTACGTAATTTTACAGAACCGCTTGTCATTATTTTACTTGCTGCAGCGATTATATCGCTTGTGGCAGGGGAGTTTAAAGAAGCAGTTGTTATTGCTGTTATCGTGATGATAAATGCTCTTATTGCAACGTATCAAGAAATGAAAACAAGAGCATCACTCGATGCGTTAAAACAGATGACAATACCAACTGTAAATGTGATACGTTCTGGTCAAAAACTTGAAATTGAATCTTCACAACTTGTTGTTGGAGATGTTGTTTTACTTGAAGTTGGTCAATATATTCCAGCTGATTTACGAATTGTAGAAGCAGCGAATTTAATGATTGATGAATCAGCGTTAACGGGTGAATCAATTCCAGTGGATAAAACTGCTGATGTGATTCTCCAAACGCACGTTGCTTTGGCAGAACAAACAAATATGGCATTCACATCAACATTAATTACAAATGGTCGTGCAACAGGCGTTGTAACAGGAACGGGTGTTCATACTGAAATTGGTAAAATTGCAGCAATGCTCGGTGCGACCAAAGAAGTTAAAACACCATTACAAGTACAACTTGCTAAATTGAGTAAACAAATTGCATATGTAGCATTTGGAGTCGGTATTGTTGCGATTGTGTTACTTCTCTTACGTGGAAGTGAAGTATTAGAGTCGATGATTTCAGGAATTACACTCGCAGTTGCCGTGATTCCTGAAAGTCTTCCAGTTATTGTATCAATTGTTTTAGCTTTGAGTGTAAGTAAAATGGCGAAGAAAAATGCGATCGTAAAACAATTGCCTGCTGTGGAAACACTCGGATCTGTAAGTGTTATTTGTTCTGATAAAACAGGAACGTTGACAAAAAATGAAATGACAGTAACAAATGTGTTTGCAGGAATGGAAAAACTTGAGGTTTCAAACTTGAAAACTTATTCAGGAGAATTGCTTATGTATGCTATGGCTCTGTGTAATGATTCAACATACACAGAAGATGGAACGGCTATAGGTGATCCAACAGAACTAGCATTAACACATTATGTAAGTACACATTATGAGAATGTTGAAAAAATACGAACTGCTTGTATTCGTGTTGATGAAATACCATTTGATTCTGATCGCAAACTGATGACAACAGTAAGTGAATATTCGAAAGAATATCGAGTATTTACAAAAGGTGCTGCTGATCAGCTGATTGAGCGATGTACACATATACTTGTTGGTGATCAAGTTGAAATAATGGATGAAACATATAGAAATCAAATTCATAGTCAAGTTGAATCATACTCACACCAAGCATTACGTGTTTTAGGATACGCAACGAAAATAGTTGAAAATCTTGATTCAGAAACATATGAATCAAATCTAACATTTATCGGTATGAGTGGAATGATTGATCCAGAACGTGAGGAAGCCAAAGAAGCAATTAAAGTTGCTAAAAAAGCTGGAGTACGTACTGTTATGATTACAGGAGATCATAAAATAACTGCTTTTGCGATAGGTAGAAATTTAGGTATGGTTTCCGATTTAGAACAGGTTCGAAGTGGTGAGGAACTTGATGAGATGAGTGATGAGGCATTAACAGCACAAATCATGAATATTTCTGTATTTGCTCGTGTTTCACCTGAACATAAAGTTCGTATTGTTAAAGCGCTTCAAGCGCAAGGTCTTGTTGTTTCGATGACGGGAGATGGTGTAAATGATGCTCCAAGTCTTCGTACAGCAGATGTTGGTGTTGCAATGGGAATTACAGGAACAGATGTTTCAAAAGAAGCAGCCAATATGATTTTAACGGATGATAACTTTGCTACTATTGTTCAAGCGGTTTCTGAAGGGCGAAATATTTATGCTAAAATTAAAAAAGCGATTACGTTTATCTTAGCTACAAACTTAGCTGAAGTACTCGCAATTATGCTTGCGATTGTTTTAATTGGAAAACAACCATTAGCAGCTGTTCATGTATTGTGGGTGAACCTGATTGTGGAATCACTTCTTGCAATTCCTATGGGGAGTGGAAAAAACAACCCACTCTTAATGAATGAGAAACCACGGCCAAAAACTGAACCGATTATTACCAATATGGTAGGTAAAGTTGTGATGATTGCAGTTATCACATTCCTTACAGTTGTTGGAACATATTTGTATTTTTTAAATACAAATCCAGAACTTGCGCAAACAATGACTTTTATTGTGATGGCTAATGCTCCCATTATCTACGCGTTAAGTGTTTCATCAGGTCAAGATTTTACATTATCTGATTTACTTGGTAATAAAAATCCACAACTTTACGGAGCTGCACTTGCTGGTCTTTTAATCAATGCTATTGTAGTACTTTCACCAATTCACAGCTTTTTTAAAGTTGAATCGGTGACAATAAGTCAATATATTATTATGATTGTTATTTCATGTATTCCATTTATAATTTTTGAGATATTGAAATTAAGACGTAAAGTAAAATAGTATTAATGTAAATATAATTTAATAATTTTTAAAAGAGAGTTTTACAACGATAATTCCGTTGTTAATCGCTCTTTTTTGTTACAACAGATATTTTTTTATTAAAATTAAAAATAAATATATTTTCTTATTATATAAAAATATAATTTATGTGGGTTGAATGATGATATAATAATCAAGTTAGAAAAATACAAAGATAATAGGAGAATAATATGAGTTTTGATTTAAGTAATTTATTTTTAACTGGAAAGCAGACGGAGATTATATCAGAATCTTTAGATATTAAAGAAAACATTTTGAAATTTGATAACCTAACACTCCAATTAAGTAATGTATCAATGTTGAGAGTAGGAATAAAAGATTTCCAAATTCCTTGGCGTGCGGCTTTGACATGTATCATTTTTTTATTCTTGGCAATGCAAAATAATCTGTTTTTAATTTCAGTATTCTTTTTAGCTATTTCAGGAGTTGCAGGATATTATATTTGGAAACATATTGAAGCACATAATAATACAAAATATTATTTAAAGTTTTTTCTTAATTCTGGAGAACAGTATTCACTATATAAAAAAGAGATAACAGCTTTGAAACAAGTGAAAGATGTTGTTGAAGAAGCATTTAATAATAAAGGGATGCAAGTATCGTATCATATTCATGATTCTGAAATTACATACACAGAAAATAATGTTTCAGGTGATGGGAAAGTAAGTGTGAATATTGGAACGCAAGGAAATGTAATGGTTGATCAATCAACTAAAAATTCTAATGACACGAATAATTACGCAAACAGTAATAACACTGTAACTGGAAATTATCATGTAGAAGGAAATACTACAATTGAGACGCAAAGAACTGTATCACAATTTTTAGCAGAATATAATTGTTCATGGACAGATATTGCAAATGAATTAGAAGTGACACTAGCAAAGATATCAGACAATTCTCAAGAAAAACGAATTGCACAAGAGATGTTAATGGCTGCAAAAAATCGAGATGAAAATTCATTTTTAAATATATTTAAAAATAATAAATCAATATTGAGAGAATTATTTGTAAATACAACAAGTTCATTAGCAGGTGGTCTTCTTGTACAATTAACTATGCATTTGATTGGTAAGTAATAATTATTAAAATAAAAAAACAAATTTTATAAGAAAGTGTTGACATTCTCTTATAGATAATGCTATAATAACATTCGTTGAAAGGATTATTCCAATCACGAATGTTGCATGGAGGATTAGCTCAGTTGGGAGAGCATCTGCCTTACAAGCAGAGGGTCGGCGGTTCGAGCCCGTCATCCTCCACCATGTATATGCCGGCTTAGCTCAATTGGTAGAGCACCTGACTTGTAATCAGGGGGTTGAGGGTTCAAGTCCTTTAGCCGGCACCATTTATTGGATAAACAATGGGCCTGTAGCTCAGCTGGTTAGAGCGCTCGCCTGATAAGCGTGAGGTCGATGGTTCGAGTCCATTCAGGCCCACCATTGTTTTTCAAATTATATAATACGCATATATGTGGCCCGTTGGTGAAACGGTTAACACACCTGCCTTTCACGCAGGCATTCACGGGTTCGAACCCCGTACGGGTCACCATTTTTACATTTTATGCGGTGGGGTAGCGAAGTGGCTAAACGCGACTGACTGTAACTCAGTTCCTAACGGTTCGGCGGTTCGAATCCGTCCCCCACCACCATTTTTAACAAGTTAATTAAATATTTATATATGAAGGCCTAACGGCCTTTTTTATTTTATCTTGATACACTGTTGATACATTGCATAAAGAGCTAAGGCTCTTTTTTTTTTTATTTTTACGACCATATAATGAATTCCGGATAGTAAATAACTTGATGAGATATAAATTTTGTAAGAAAAATTTAATAAAGAAAACAAATGATTTCTCTGTTAAATATTACACATTCATGTATCAAAAATCATTCTTTGATTTTAACAGTAATTGAGCTAGTGGCGAAGCCATTGACATAAGTTTTGAAAAGGTTTAACATGATAATGTAAGGTATTTGAAAAGGAGTGAGAATAATGACACAGCAGAAAGAAACAGTAAGTTCATTTATTAATAAAATTTTAAACGGGACAGCAATTGCAATTGTAGTTGCATTAATTCCTAATGCTATTTTAGCAACGGTGATGAAGCAACTTCCGAATGTTCCAGCGGTAGTTGAATTTTCGAGAATACTATTTGTATTCCAATTTTTCACACCCATCATGGCAGGTTTTTTAATTGCACAGCAATTTAAATTTACTCCTATGCAACAAATTGCAGTAGGTGGAGCTGCGTATATTGGCTCTGGTGCTTGGCAATTTGCAACAGTGATGATTAATGAAAAAGCAACAGGTATTTACCAATTAAAAGGAATTGGTGATTTAATTAACATGATGATTACAGTTGCGATTGCAGTTAAAGTGATTCAATTAATCGGTCATAAATTTGGTTCATTAAATATTATCTTGTTGCCTATTTTAATTGGTACAGGGGTGGGTTATATAGGTTGGCTATTGTTACCATATGTTTCATACATTACAACGATGATTGGTCAAGGAATTAATACATTTACAGTGTTACAACCAATATTGATGAGTATTTTGATTGCAACCTCATTTGCTATTATTATTGTCAGTCCAATTTCAACAGTAGCAATTGGACTTGCAATCGGACTCAATGGTCTTTCAGCAGGTGCTGCTTCAATGGGTATTGCAGCAACAACTGCCGTGTTAGTATTAGGAACTATGCGAGTAAATAAAGTTGGAGTACCAGTAGCAATTGGACTGGGTGCGATGAAAATGATGATGCCGAATGTGATGCGTAAGCCTCAAATGCTTATTCCGATGATACTCACTGCAATTGTTAGTGCGTTAAGTGTTCCATTATTAAATTTAGTTGGGACACCTGCGTCATCAGGATTCGGTCTTGTTGGTCTTGTTGGTCCACTTGCATCGTTACAAGGTGGTGTAAATCCAATTGTAATGTTTGTTGCATGGATTGTTGTGCCTCTTATCGTTGGTTTCTTTGCACATTATGTATGTAAAAATATGTTGAAACTATACACAGATGAAGCGTTTAAATTCGAAGAATAAGGAGAGCTAAATATGTTAGTATATATAGCAGGTTCAGGAGCAATGGGTTGCCGTTTTGGGTACCAAATTCAAAACAGTGGTGAAGAAGTTATCTTATTAGATAATTGGGATGATCATATAAAATCAATTCAAGAAAATGGATTGAAAATTACAGGTGAAAATGAATTAAATATAAAAATACCAATCATGTATCCACAAGAAGCAACCCAAAAAGCCGATTTGATTATTTTATTTACAAAAGCGATGCAACTTGAAAAAATGCTTCAAGACATTCAAGGTATCATTGATGAAAACACGAAAGTACTTTGCCTATTAAATGGCTTAGGACATGAAGATGTTATCAAAAAATACGTTAATGAGAAAAATATTTTAATTGGTGTAACAGTGTGGACAGCAGGACTTAAAAGTCCAGGTGTTGTATTACTGCAAGGTGTTGGTACAATTGATTTACAAAGTTTAGATGCAGGTGGTCACGAAGCAGGAAGAAAAATAACGGATATGCTCAATGCTGCAAATCTAAATGCCAATTATAATGAAGATGTACTACCATCAATTTGGCGAAAAGCATGTGTTAACGGAACAATGAATTCACTTTGTGCATTACTCGATGCAACAATTGGTGAAGTATTTTCAAAAGAAGATTCAGTTTCAGTAGTTCAACAAATTATTAAAGAGTTTGTTACTGTAGGTCAAGCAGAAGGAATTGCTTTGAATTTAGAAGAAATTACAAAATATGTATTTGATACATCTGTAAAAGCAGCTAAACATTATCCTTCAATGCACCAAGACTTAGTTCAGCACCAACGCTATACAGAAATTGACTACATTAACGGTGCAGTAAATAGAAAAGCCGAAAAACTCGGTCTTGATACACCATACTGTCGACTTATAACACAATTGATTCATGCAAAAGAACAATTGACAATTAGTTAGTTGAAGAATGAATAAGAGCACATCTGTGGATAACACAGATGTGTTTTTTATTATTGCAAAAATCAACTATGAAACACAAAAAAACTTATAAATAACAAAAAAAATGTGTTATAATGACTAATGTTGGCATTGAGGTGAATGTTGAAAATAAAATTGAAGTGAATAGAAGGAGTAGTCATATGAGTGAAGATTTAAAAAGTAAAATTTGCGATTTTGGTAAAAGTAAAGAAGGGATAGTTACAGGAAGTGTTATTACTGTTGTGAGTTTAGTATTTTTTGCACCGATTGGGATTTTATTGACATGGACGTTGAAAAAATCATGGAAAAAAGAAATTAAAATTGCAGCGACAGTATTGTCTTCATTATTTTTTATGTGGGTCATGTTTACTAATCATCCAAATAAAAATGTATCACCAAATACGGCTGTAGTTGTACAAAATAACAATGATAAGCAGGCAGAGCAGAAACAACAAGAAGAGAAAAAACAGGCAGAAGAAAAGAAACAACAAGAAGAAAGAAAACAGGCAGAAGAAAAGAAACAACAAGAAGAGAAAAAACAGGCAGAAGATAGAAGACAAGAAGAAGAGAAAAAACAGCAAGAAGCAATAAAAGCTCAAACTGCGGTAGCACCAGCTCCAGAAGTGGCACCAGTCCCCGCACAATCACAAAGCGCACCAAATCAATCATACACTTCGTGTGATGAAATGTGGAAAGATCACCCAGGCGGTGCTAAAACATCAGATCCTTGGTATAATTCTCATTTAGATAGAGACAAAGATGGATATGCATGTGAACCTAAAAATAAAAAAAATAGAAGATAGAAATACATAGATAATGTATATATCATTTTAGACGAGTAAGTTTACTTGTCTTTTTTACTTCATGCATACTATAACAACGAATGAAAATATGATAAAATATAAGAATATGCTAAAAAGTTGGAGATGGAATAATGTTAATAAATGGAAAAGAATTTAAGACGATTTTATTTGATAAAGATGGTACGGTGTTTGACAGTGAGAAGTTTCGTATTGAATTAAGGCTGGATTATGCACAGCATCATAAATTTCCTCTTACAAGAGAAATGTTGCTCGATTGTATTGGGAAATCATGTGGTGAATATGTCAATATGATTCAGGAACGTTTAGGAGAGGATTATGATTTTCCTGCTTTTGAAAATGAGTTGATTGAATATGAAACAATTGTTGAAAGTAAGAAATCAGTTCCATTGAGAGAAGGTGCGAATGTTTTTATTGAATCGGTATTTAATGCAGGTGTAACTCTTGGTATGGTGACATCAAGTTTCCATGAAAACGCACTAAGTTCACTTCAAAAACACAAATTAGACACATATTTTTCTATTATAATAGGAGTAGACGATATACAAAAGCCAAAACCAGATCCACAACCTTATCTAACAGCAATGAAACAACTCGGAGCACTTGCTGAGGAAACGATTGCTTTTGAAGATTCACCAAGTGGTGTTGCATCGGCACTTGCAGCAGGTATCGATGTGGTGTATATCAAAGATTTAGTTGATTTACCTCTGTCGATTCAAAACAAAGTGTTTTTGAGTATTGAGGGATGGGATGAAATGGAACAATTTCTATCATTATGAGATATAGCGTGAAAAGTATACGATGACACAGCACAGTTACAAATGAAAAGAGGTATACAAATGAATTATCCAACAGTTATAAAAATATTGAAAAATAAACAAATGATTGCTTTTGTTGTGAGTATTATTCTGATTGTATTAGCATTTATATTTCAGAATACTTCGCAAGTTGTTGGGAATATTCTCTTCGGTTTTTCATTTATAATCGGAGGTTACTATAAAGCGAAAGAGGGCATTGTCGATTTTTTTGAAAAAAGGGTATTCAATGTTGATTTACTCATGATAATTGCAGCAATTGGCTCATCAATTATCGGTTACTGGGAAGAAGGGGCGATATTGATTGTGATATTTAGCTTCTCAGGCGCACTTGAAGAATTTGCAACGGCTCGAAGTACATTGGCACTTGAGTCACTTTTGAAATTGGTGCCTGAAGCAGCACATAAAGTAAGTGGGAACCAAACTGAGGATGTACTTGTCGAAACATTGAAAATTGGTGATTGTTTGATGGTTCGACCAGGTGAAAGAATTCCTGTTGATGGTATTATCTTAGAAGGTGAAAGTTCGATTGATCAGTCAACAATTACGGGGGAATCAATGCCTGTCTTCGCGAAAAAAAATACAACTGTTTTTACAGGGACATTAAATTTAACACAAGTGATTATTGTGAAAAATACAACAAAAAAAGAAAATACGGCTGTTGAGCGCGTTGTGAAATTAATTGAAGAGGCAGAAACAAAACAATCAAAACAGGAGCAATTCGTAGCAAAATTTGAACGAATTTACGTTCAAGTAGTACTTATCAGTTCGATTTTAGTATTTCTAGTATTCTTTTTTATCTTGAAATTATCACTTTCGATAGCCTTTTATCGAACGATGATATTTTTAGTTGTTGCTTCACCATGTGCTGTTGTAGCTGCGACGATACCAGCAACACTATCAGCCATCTCTAATGGAGCAAGAAGAGGTATATTATTTAAAGGTGGAGAGAGTGTTGAAAAAGTAAGTGATATTGATTTTTTAGCTTTTGATAAAACAGGAACAATCACAAAAGGGACACCTACTGTAACAAATATATTTTTCCAAGATGACCGAGCTGATTTGAAGGTGGTTGCAATGATGCTTGAATCAAAATCTAGCCATCCACTCGCTCAAGCAATTACTGAATATATGAAAGACTGTGGTATAGAAGCTAAAATAATTGCAGGTGTTGAAGATGTTCCAGGATTTGGTGTTATGGCTACAATAGAATCAAATATCTATAAAATGGGATCGCAGCATTTTGTTGGGAATAACATGAATTCAGAAATAGAGAAAAGTAAAGACCAATGGTTATCAGAAGCAAAAACACTCGTTTATATGAGTGAAAATGATTATGTTGTAGGAATTGTTGCGCTTCAAGATGAAATTCGTGAAAATGCTAAACAAACTATTTCGGAAATAAAAGCGCTTGGAATCAGTCCAATGATGTTGACCGGAGATAATGAAAAAACAGCTGCCTATATGACTATTCTTGCAGGAATAGATCAGTATCAAGCGAGTTGTCTACCAGAAACAAAAGTAGAAGTAATTCAACAAGCAAAAACTAGTGGTAAATATACAGCGATGGTGGGAGATGGAATGAATGATGGTCCAGCAATTGCAGTTGCGGAAGTAGGAATTGCAATGGGTGGTGGCTCAGATTTAGCTTCAGGAACGGCCGATGTTGTTTTGATGAAGAATGATCTTTCGAAAATTCCATATGCTTATCGCCTTTCCCAAAAACATAATCGTATAATACGCCAGAATATTATTTTTGCTCTTCTGGTTATTGGTACACTTGTGATAAGTAATCTTGTATACGGTATTGAGTTGCCTTTTGCGGTAGTCTTTCATGAAGGAAGTACTATTTTAGTTATATTGAACGGTCTCCGTTTGCTACGAGCAATTAAATAATTTGAACTTCACTATAAAATAGCGTATAATATAGTAATTGAATATAAGGAGGTAGCGATAGTGATAAAAGCAGCATTTATTTTTGGAATTGTATCATTAGTTCCACTCTTAACATCATTTATGCGATTTAAAATTACAGATTCAGATAATGAGGCACAAGTAATTATTAAAAAAAGTATGAAGCAAACTCAATTTGGAATCGCAGTTATTTTTGCACTTGCAGCAATTGTTTTACTTTTGTTGAGTGTTGTTATTCATGATAACACTGTTGCTAATGGAGTGACTGTTACATTGTATATAGTAGCACTGATTGGCTCTATTGCATATGCTGTTATTCGACAAATTACATTGCAAAAATTGATTAATAAAGTTGTGAAAAAGTAGGAGGAACAAAATGGAGTATACAGGAAGTCCATCAGGACGCGCGAATTTACCAGAAGTTAAAAAAGGAAATGGTTTTACGATATTTGTTGCTGTCGTTACGGCGATTGTTATTTTTGTAGGGGGGATGTTTGCTTATTCTATGTATCAAGATTCACAATCAAAAGCACATTTTAAAGAGGTCGCCCTTGTAGATGCAGCGGAAGCAGCTAAAAAAGATGAAAATGCAATGATTATTATTGGTTCAAAGACATGTTCACATTGTCAAACATATAAACCAGTAGCACAAGAATATGCGAAAGATAAAAATACTAAGTTTTATTATGTTGATTTAGCAGAGGGTACAAATAGTGCTGATTTAGAAAAACACGAGGAGCTTGCAACTAAAGGTACACCAACGACACACTTCTTCCATAGTGGAAAAAAAGTGAGTGAAGTAGAGGGACAACAATCAATTCAAGGTATTCAAAAAGCAATAGATGCAGCCAAAGGAAATGGATTTGAACTTCCTAAAATATAGAAAAACAACTAGAGCGTAACTCTAGTTGTTTTTTTAATTATTATACATAATGGATGACCGGGAGAATGACCGGTTTACGATCAGCCTTGTCGTCTGTGATTGATTGGATTGATTGTTTTAAAAATTGTTGAATTGCTTTCTCTGATAAATCGCTTTCTGGGTTGTTGACGTATGCAAGAAGTGCTGCTTTAGCTTGTTGCGAAATATCTTTGATGAGAGCTTCTGATTCATTGACATAGATAAATCCACGAGAAAGGAGAATTGGTCCACTTAAGAGGCGACGTTTTTTCTCGTCGATACTAATTGCTGCCATCATAAGTCCTGATTCTGAAATTTGACGACGCTCATATACGACGCTGTTTCCAATCTCACCAATTGTATCATTATCAACATATGTATCTTCAGCAGCGAGACGAATATTAGATTTTGTAACACGACCGCGTTCAACAATGATTACTTCACCATTTTTGGCAATGATTGTATTGTTTGGGTTAACTCCGGTTTCAACACTTGTTTGTGCGTGGATTTTTAACATTCGGCTCTCACCATGAATAGGCATGAAGTAGCGGGGGCGCATAAGTGAAATCATTAAACGTTGTTCATCTTGAGCACCATGACCTGATGTATGAATGTTGTTTAATTTTCCTTCTACAACTGTTGCACCAGCACGATAAAGTAAATTGATGATTTTATCGATACTCTGTGCATTTCCTGGAATCGGTGAAGAAGAGAAAACGACAGTATCACCAGGGATGATTTTAATTTGCTTGTGTGTTCCTTGAGCAATTCGAGAAAGTGCAGCCATTGCTTCACCTTGAGATCCTGTTGAGATAATTGTCAATTGATTGTGTGGAATTTTTTTAATTTCATTTGCTGTTACGAGTGTTCCGTTTGGCATATTGATATATCCAAGTTCAGTCGCAACTTTAATCGCTTTTTCCATGCTGCGTCCAAATACTGCAATTTTTCGATTGAGTGCAATTGAAGCTTCAACGATTTGTTGTACACGGAAAATATTTGAGGCGAAAGTAGCTACGATAATGCGTCCTTCTGCTTTACGGAATACTTTTTTAATACTTGATCCAACGACTTTTTCACTCATTGTGAAACCTGGAACTTCACTGTTTGTACTATCAGAGAGTAAAAGCGTAACACCTTTATTTCCGAGTTGTGCCATTTTTCCAAGATTTGCAGGTGGACCAACAGGTGTAAAGTCAAATTTAAAATCTCCAGTATGTACAATCGTACCATTTTTTGTTGAAATAGCAACACCATACGCTTCTGGAACACTATGCGTAGTTAAATAAAATTCAATTTTAAATGATTCAGAAGTAATAGTTGTTTTTTCTGTAATTTCTTCAAATTTTGTTGCTTTTGTTAAGCGATGCTCTTCGAGCTTATTCATGATAAGTCCCTTAGCGAGGTTTCCAGTATAAATGACAGGAATTTTCACTTGTTTGAGTAAAAAAGGGATTCCACCGATGTGATCTTCATGTCCATGGGTGATGATAAGTCCTTTGATTTTTTCTTCGTTTTCTTTTAAATAGGTGTAATTTGGGATAACATAATCGATTCCGAGCAATTCATCTACTGGGAACATTACTCCAGCATCAATGATGAAGATTTCATCATTTTGTTCAATACAGTATGTATTTTTCCCAATTTCACCAAGGCCTCCGAGTGCGTAGACCGCAGTTTGATTTGGTTTTAATCCATCCATTTTTTAAGACTCCTTTTATTAATATATTTGAATAGGGAAGGTCTATGACCATCAATCTTGTTTATTATACGCTATTTGCTCCTAAAAGTCCATTATTTGTTTTATGTAAGTGCTTTTAAAAAAGCGTAGTCAACCATTGCAAAAGATGATATAATGAAAAAAGGTGATATGTATGGAAAAACAAATGTATGAATCATGGATTCAAGGACACTTTTTAAAAGCACACACGCATTTTGGTGCACATCTTTTTGAACGCGCTGGCCATTCGTGGTGTGTATTTCGAGTTTATGCACCGTCGGCGAAAATGGTGTATATAAAAGGCGATTTTAACAACTGGTATGGAAATGTTCCGATGCAGTATACAGACGGTGGCGTTTGGGAAATTGAACTTGAGTACGTAACAAGTGGCTCTGAATATAAATATTGTATTGAAACTGAAAGTGGTGAGTGGTACGAAAAGACAGATCCATTTGCAGTTTATACGCAACAACATCCATCATTCAATTCAATCGTTCATCAAAGTCAATATGATTGGAATGATCGATATTGGTTGGAACAACGTCAAAATTGGAAAATGGAAATTAATCCATTGCTTATTTATGAAGTACATCTCGGATCGTGGCAAAAAACAATAGAAAACACTTTTTTAAACTATGAGGAAATTGCACATCGTCTTATTAATTACGTAAAAGAGTGTGGGTTTACACATATTGAATTGCTTCCTGTGACAGAACATCCATTTCTTGGTTCGTGGGGATATCAACTTACGGGATTATTTGCGGCAACATCCAGATATGGAAATCCTGATCAACTGAAATATTTAATTGATCATGCCCATCAAAATGGCGTTGGTGTTATAGTTGACTTTGTTCCAGTGCATTTTTGTAAAGATATGCATGGATTACAGAGATTTGATGGCTCGAATTTGTATGAATACAATGATGGACGACGCGAAAATGTCGGCTGGGGAACAATCAACTTTGATTTGGGGAAAGGTGATGTACAATCTCTGTTAATGTCAGCACTTGATTATTGGATATCTGAATTTCATGTAGATGGTGTTCGATTTGATGCAGTATCTAATCTCATTTATCGAAACGGAATGAAACATCAAGGTGTTAATGAAGAAGGTATTTCTTTTGTAAAACACATGAATGGAATGCTTGAATTACATTATCCTGATGTACTGCGAATTGCAGAAGATTCATCTGATTTTCAAGGCGTTACACGTTCTACTCATGATGGAGGACTTGGTTTTCATTTAAAATGGGATTTGGGTTATGCAAATGATCACTTTCAATTTATGGCTACACCATACTATCTTCGATCTACAAAAGCTGATAAAATTACATTTGCAAGAGCATATCATGAGAGTGAACATTTTTTACTGCCATATTCTCATGATGAAGTAGTTCACGGGAAACGTTCGATGCTTATGAAACAACAAGGAAGTCGCAGTGAACAATTTGCAGCATTATCTGTTGAATATGCATTTTGGATTTGTCATCCAGGGAAAAAATTATTATTTATGGGACAGGAATTCGGACAGGAAAGAGAATGGAATGAAGCGTATAGTCTTGATTGGCATTTATTTGATGATGAAGCCCATCGTTACTTTTTTGATGCTAATAAACGTTTATTTCATCTTTATCGCCAAGAGCGTGCACTTTACGCAAGTGACTATTCACTTAATCGTGATTTTGATTGGACTGTAATAGATACGATGAGAAGTGTTTATGCAATGACAAGACGTTTTGAGGAAGATCAAATTATTGCCATTTTTAATTTTGATGTCGTACATCATCCATGGTATGAATTGAGAGCAACTCCAGGGACATATATCGATTTATTTACAAATGAACAAATTCAAACGAATCCAGATGGTGTTTTCCACGTTGGTCTTGATCGATTGAGTTATAAAATTTTAAAATTTGGAGGGAATATATAGTGTTTACAGGAAGAAGAGCGGATACAAGAGCTGCATTTTGGGACGATTATGAATTAATTACCGTTTGTTTGCCGAAACATGCGAACGAAACAGGGACACACCGTTTTTGGGTGACGAAAAAAGATGATGTAGAAGTCCATACACATTTAACGACTTTAGAAAGACATGAGGATGCGCAATTTTTCTACTTTAAGTTATACGTAGAAGATGGGATGCTTGAGTTTGGCAAAAACTACATGGTCGTAACAGAGTGTGGATACAAAATTCCCCTTGTTGTTGGTCGGATTGTAAGAACTACGCGATTTGATGAACAATTTTATACAGAAGTTGAACTAGGTTCAATCTATAGTGAGTCTCAAACTGTATTTCGCGTTTGGGCACCTACCGCAAGTGATGTGATTTTATCTCTCTATGCATCTGGTGAAGGGGAGGCGACGATGCTTCCGATGCTTCGTCGACCTGATGGAGTGTATGAACTTGTTGTAGAAGAAGAATGTGAAAAAGTGGAATACCACTATGTTGTTCATGTAAATCAAAAATGGGTGAATGCAAATGATCCATATGCACATGCTTCAACAGTAAATGGAGAACGAAGTGTTGTGGTGAATATGCGTCGTTTTGATCAAGCGATTCAACAAGTAAACACGCTACCCGAAATAAAAAATTATACGGATGCGATTATTTACGAGATGAGTGTTCGTGATTTTACAACACATTCTGCATTTCAATATCCTGGTAAATACCTCGGTTTAACGGAACGAGGGGTTAAAGACGAAAATGGACAACCACTTGGTCTTGATTATATTGCAGATCTTGGTGTGACACATGTGCAGTTGATGCCAATCTACGATTTTGGTAGTGTTGATGAGCGAAAAGATTTAGAAAATCAGTATAACTGGGGATATGATCCAAATCAATATAATGTTCCAGAAGGCAGTTATGCGACAAATCCGTGCGATCCATTTGCTCGAATCTTAGAATTAAAACAGATGATTGCAGCACTTCATAATATTGGAGTTCGTGTAAATATGGATGTTGTTTACAATCACGTTTATAAAGAAAATGAATACTCATTTTCGAAAATTGTACCCTATTACTATTATCGTTACTTGCCAAACGGTGATTTTTCTAATGCAACTGGTTGTGGAAATGATGTCGCTAGTGAAAGAAGAATGGTTAGACGCTTTATTGTTGATTCGGTATTGTTTTGGCAAAAAGAATATCAAATTGATGGTTTTAGATTTGATTTGATGGGGATTTTAGATGTTACAACAATGCGTAAAGTAACAGAGAAACTTCGACAAAATGATAATAACTGTATGGTGTATGGAGAAGGTTGGGACATGCCAACAGAACTTGATGGTGTGAAGGCAACAATGTTCAATCACGAATATATGGAAAATATAGCCTATTTTAATGACTATTATCGTGATGTCCTCCGTGGAAGTAATATGTCGATGGAAGCGACAGGGTTTCTTTCGGGAAATCCAGAAAAAATACTTGAAGGGATGAACGCAATTGCGGGAAGTCTTGGGATGTGTAATGAGAGAATGCTATTTGATACACCACAAAAAACAATAAATTACATTGAATGTCATGATAATCACACATTGTATGATCGATTGAAAGAGTCGTTACCAGATGAAGAAGAACATCATATTTTAGCAATGCATCGTCTTGGTACAGCACTTGTGTTATTATCACAAGGGATTGCTTTTTTACATAGTGGTCAAGAGATGTATCGTACAAAAAATGGTGTTGAAAATTCATATAATGCGCCAATCGATATTAATCGATTTGATTGGGAAAAAGTGAGTGAGCACCAAGAGTATGTAACATTAGTTAAATCACTTATTCGACTTCGAAAACAATATCCACTTTTCCGTTTGAAATCGAGTGATCGTATTGTAAATCGAGTGAAAATTCAAAAAATAGATGAAGGATTAATAGCGTATGAAATGATTCATAGTGAGAATCATTTCACTGTATACATGAATGTATCAAGTGAACAAAAGACGATTGCTTTTCCAGAGGGAAGTTATCGTTTGTTATCAACAACAGAAACAGAAATGGATAAACTGGAAGCGTATAGCTTATCAATTTATCACAATCTTAGATCATGATGAAAAGAGCTTCTTAAAACAAGAGGTTCTTTTATTATCACTTCTTTTGCTTCTTTTTTAATATGTGGTACAATCAGAAAATAACAATTTTGAAAAGGAGTCTCAAATGAAAGTAAAAAAAAGATATTATTTCATTCTTTTTTTCATTCTAGTCGTCGGTCTTTTAGTGAATGGTTATATTGAAGGAGAGCGTATTGATGTTACACATTATCAATTTAACGTATCGGATAAAAAACTTGATCAGGAAATAAAAATTGCGCAATTGACAGATGTTCATTCGCTAAGTGACGAAAAAAGAAAAGATGAAATTTACCAAAAACTCTCCTCGGAAAAGCCAACACACATTGTGTTGACAGGTGATATTATAACTGCGATAGATGATGTTGAAAATACATATACTTTCTTAGAACGTTTAAAGCAACTTGCACCGCTTTTTTATGTGAGTGGAAATCATGAATATGATGATGATACATACGATGTAAAAACAAAACATCTAGAAGCAATTGGTGTGACGGTTTTGAATGACGCCAAAGTAGATTTGACATCACAGGTTCGCTTAATCGGTGTTGAAGATGTATCAAAAGTGTTCACTTATAAACAAAGTGATAGAGCGCGTGAAATAATGGAAAATAAAATAGTTGATGTAGGGGG
>JBOFHN010000024.1:0-2892 GCA_051649665.1 Culicoidibacterales bacterium | reverse complement strand
ATTAATAAATCTGGAGCACGGCTAATCACTTCCATGTTAAACCTTAAAAATCAATCACCTAGGTGACTAATTCAGTACTTTTTTTACAAATGCTATAACAGAAGTAATTAATAAATAAACTAAAATTAAAAATGAAAGTCCCATTGTATATGGATAACATAAAAACATCACAAGACCAAATACTACTTGAATAAACAGTGGAAACATATTTATTTTACATACAAAAAAGCATTCGTTTTTTTCTACTTTTTCGGTAATGTCTATATCCTGCAAAAAATAAGGAATTTGTATTATCGACATGTCTTTAATAGTTTGAATTATAACATCCCGTAAAAGTTAAATAGACATCCGTAGATGTACCTTCATATCCTATACTAATCTCATCCGCAAAATACTTACAGGTAACTTCTTTAACCTTTGCATCCCAATAATCTGTGCTATTAATTTTTGTTTTAATTTCATTAACTGTCATTTATCTTCTCCTATTCTAATGGAATATGATCATCTGGACTTTTCCTATCAACGATATTTCCACTAGTATCTAATGAATTACCTTTATCATCATATAAGTGTTTATGTGGATACTGTGTCTTAGAATCTGGAGGATCAATTCTTATTCTAATAACAACGTTCTCAGCAAAAATATAACGCTGCTTAAATATTTCAATTTCTTTCATGTTCATATCAATTTCGTCACAAACCAGTGGTAAATATTTATTTTCTAAAAAAGTATTGCTCTTCCAATGTTGTTCCTTGCTTCTAAACTTCTATAATAAAAGCTCCTTTTTGAATTACAAGATTAGAAAAGTATTTAAGATGTCCTACTACAACCACTATTATTGAAAGAAAAAGTCCAAATATTATTAATAGTATGACAGAACCTGTATTTAAAAATGATACCCAAGTAAATATAATTCCTGAAAAAAATGAGAGACTCATCAATCCTAAAACAATATTACGTGTGTAATAAAAAGTTTTATTTGTAAACTTAATTCTAACATAAACATTTTTTTCTTCAATATTTATTTTATTTCGCAATGTTGTTTCTACCTGATTGAAATATTTTAAACTATATTTTCTCTGAATTAAAAAAATACTCATAAATATAAAGCAAGACACAAGTGCATTTGAAATTATATTATTTTCTAAATATACATTACTTAATCCTCTTAAAGTTAAAACTCCTAACGTAGATATTCCTACCCCTCCCCAAAATGTCTTGCTTTTTTTAGGTAGTATTTCTTCTTCAGAGAATAAATCAGCAGAATCAGCAAATATATAAGCTTTTTTCTTAAATGTTGTATGTAGTAACAACGATATATAACTAAATTTATTACTATACATATCCACCATATAAACTTTATTCCCTACTTTAAATAAGCAAAATCTAGGATTTAGATTATTAATTCGCTTTACAATCATTATTTACCTCCATTAGTGAACTTATTCCTATCAGTTCTAAAACTGCAATAGTTTTTAATGTAATCTTACTTATTAATCAACAATTATAAGTTTTATATCATACATTCCATTGGAATTTTCTGCCGTTGGAACCCTAATTTTTTGACGAAAAAGTCCTATTCCTGAATGAAGCATTACATATACAATATATGCTTGTATATGTCCCGAAATAATAAACACAATTCCTGGTATAAAAATAATGAGTAAACATAAGTTTAATATAATTACTCCTTTTAACTTTTGTAACTGATTCCTATTACCATAGTCTATTTTCATATTTATTTTTTTCATTATAGTATAAGACTTTAAAAAGTGCTTTTTATTTCTATCTGATAAATAAAGACTTGCTACAATGAGTCCTATTGTTATCGGAAAAATCATACAAAATCGAAGATAAATATTACTAATTGCAGATTCACCAAAAACAGTTCTTAGAAATACACCAAAAAGAATTACAATACCTGTACTTGTCCAATTCAACCATACTATTTTTTGTTTATTCTGTAATTGATATGTTGAAATTTGTTCATCTATATTAGTAGTAAATTGTTTCTCTTTGACGATAAATCCTGTTTTTTTAAAATATATTTCTCCATATCCAAATAATAGACTTATCCAATTACTATTCAAATCTACTACATAAGTATATTCATTATCTGTATAACTTACATATCTTTCATTAATTTTTTTTAACATAGTTCCTCCACTTTCACCTTCCCCAATTAAAGGGATTTAAATTTTCTCCAGCCCATTTTAAGCCTTCATCAATCTTATGACCTACTCCATCAACTTTTTCTTTAACCCAATCAGGCCAATGCCCACTCGGATCAACGAAATTAATCGGATTATTCTCCACAAACGTATTTCGGTTTTGTGAGAGTGGATTTGATTGCTTACCAATCCATGTATCTTTCGATGTAAATTGTCCGAGTGTTGGATCATAACTTCGGGCACGCATGTATGTGAGATTTCCACTGCTCAACATTTCACCGTTAAACTGTGGTGTTTCTTCTAACATGCTTCGTTTTGCTTGTCCATACACTGCGTAATCTTGTTTCAGCACTATGTGATGATTATCATTTTCCTTATCTGTATCTGCTGTATAAATTTCTTTTGTAAGATTTGAAGTTGTTTCGTTTCCACTCGTGAATCCATACACACTTTGCTTCGCATCTTTAACTAAATTATACGCAATATCAGATTGATTGTACAGCAGTTTTTGTTTGCCTGTTGCTCCGTAAATGAGTGTTTCAATTGCCTCACTTTTATTGTTCTGTACCTGAAGGACTTCTGTATGTTCTCGATTAATATCATTTACAAAATGATTTTGATCAACTGATTTACTTCCTCCCTCAACTTTCGTTGGACATGTGTTAATACCAGATGCTACTTTTGCTTCGAGTGTTTCTTTCAGTGTCTCAAGTTTTTCTT
>JBOFHN010000023.1:0-3269 GCA_051649665.1 Culicoidibacterales bacterium | reverse complement strand
CGATTAAAAAGTTGTACCAAAATTGACTAATTGTCATAAAACGACTCCTATCATAAAAGATATTTATATAGAGTATAAAAATTTTTAACTTCAATTATTATACCATGTCTAGGAGGAGAAATCTATTTGCTGATTAGATCATTCCACGATACAGTGAGGGATCGTGTTACATATAAAACGCTAAAGCCAAATGAAAAGTTTTTGTTTTCTATAATATAATAATATTAATAAAATGATTTTTGTGTTATGCGAAAACCATTTTTATTTTTTATTTTTTGAAATTTAGAGTTAAATGGAACAATAAAGTGTAAACAATGACACTTTCGTGTTAAAATATATTGTGAGATAAAGCACGGAATTAAAAATATTAAACGGATATTATTTTATATAAGAATGGAATAAAGTATGGATAAAAATATATTATTGAAAATATTAAAAGACAAATATGAAAAAAATGAATTAATAAGTTTTTTATATAATAAAAATGGTGTGGAAAAAAAAGTTGATCGAGCAAAAATTATTAAAATAAAATCGAATGAATCAATTACTGTTCAATTTAATTCAAATGTCGATACGACTTATAATTATATAATTAATAATATTATCACAGTATATAATATTGATTGTGCAAATTCTGAACGAATAAAACAAGTAGATACAGATGTTGAAACTGAGAGTAATAACGTGGATGTAGCGAAGTATTATCAAGATGTGATTCAAGTATTAAGTGAAAAGCAATTAATTGATGGTGGTATTGGAAAAAATTATCAAAAAATTTCTGAGAAACTGACAAATAGACAGATGCTTTCACCCCTTTTAAAACAATATTTAGATAATGAAAAAGTAAAACAAAACATGAACTTTAAATCAAGAGATTTAATTTTACCATTCATTTCAAATACTTCACAGAAGAAGGCAATTCAGATAGCACTCAATAATGATGTATCTATTATCCAAGGTCCGCCAGGAACCGGGAAAACGCAAACTATTTTAAATCTTATTGCAAGTAGTCTCCAACAAAATTATCGTGTACTTGTTGTTTCGAAAAATAATTCAGCAATAGATAATATTGCCGAGAAGTTAGCAAAGCATCCAACCTTACACCAAGCATATTTACGCGTTGGAAATAGTCAAACAAATGTAGACATGCTCAATGAACTCGAGGTAAAACTTGATTATGATTATGGACAAAAGATGAGCGTGGATGAAAATACACCAGCAATTGATTTAGTGAAACTAGATGCTGAAATCACAGTATTAGAGGAACAGTTTGAAACATTGACAAAAAAGAAAAATTTTCTTAATGAATTAAAGACACAGCAACGTCATATTGATAAAAAGTTAAAACTGTACGAACTTCCATTTAAAGATGATGATACACGAACAATATTTAAAAAGTTTACGAATCCAGAAGTGATTTTATATATATCAAATCTGTGGAAAAGCCAGCAAAATTATGTGAATATGATTCAGCGAAAACTGGCAGAACGAATGTTGTTTAAGCATTTTAACAAAGAAGAACAAACACGATATATATGGCGACTTGAACGGTTGTATGCGGAAAAAGAAATTAAAAAAATAGAAGCAGAACTTCAAGATTACATGACTATTCAGAAAAAAATTCAGACATTATATGATACATATCAAAAAGAATCCATCCGCCGAACAAATAAAAAAGTTGAACATTTCTTTCATCAAAAAGAAAAAGAAATGCTTGAGTATAAGCACCAATTGACTACAGCATTTGAAGAAATGGAAAGTGAATCATGCAATATTGATAAATCAAAGAATTACTCAGCACTCAGATCTAATGCTACCAAATTATATCCAATTATTTTATCAACAGCTGATTCATGTGTTAATTTACCAATTATGACTAACGATAAATTTGATGTTGTTATTATGGATGAAGCGTCTCAAGCCGACTTAATTACCTTTTTACCAGTGATGAATATACTGAAAAAACAAAATTATCATCTTGTCATAGTTGGAGATGATCGTCAACTAAAAAATGTTGTAACAGAAAATTTTGTAAGTGCTGAGCAAGAAGTACATAATAAAGTTCCAGTTCCAGAAATTTTCCGATATACAACACAAACAGTGCTATCATCAGTCAAAGCAGTATTTCAACCCGCTGAAACACTGCTCCGTGAACATTATCGCTGTGATTATAATATTATCAATTACTGCAATAAAAAATACTATGAAGATCAATTAATTATTTATAGTCCTGAATCAAAAGATACAAGTATGAAAATTATGAAACTCAACAGGGAACACAATTCCGAAAGAGGAAAAAATAATAAAAGTATGCAAAATATGATGGAAGTCCGAGAAATTGAAAAATATGTTCAAAAACAGAGAAACAAAGCAAATATATCCGTTATTTCACCATATAAAGCTCAAAAGTTTAAGCTTCAAGAAGTATTACCGAATATCGAAAAAAATATTGGTACAATCCATCAATTTCAAGGTCGTGAAAATAAAACTGTCCTTTTTTCAACAGTATTAACAAATGAAGTCGAAATGTTACAACAAGATAAAACATTACTCAATGATGCGTTAATTAATGTAGCTGTCTCTCGTGCACAAGATGAATTTATTCTCTTTACACATGATCTTTTTTTCAAAAAAAATAAACATCATCTTTACGATCTCATTCGTTATACTGAGACATATGGTGAAGAACTTGAATCCAGTGTCAATTCTATTTTTGCTCATTTATATAAGCAATATAAGTATGTTCACTTGTTTGGGAAACATGATAGTTTGTGGGAGAAAGTAGTATTTGATTGTGTGAATCAGAAAATAGAAGATTCAAAACATAGTGGATTTTATGTCGCAGCAAAAGTTCCAGTTGCTGATATTTGTGGAGATGAGAGATTCTTACAACAAAATCCAATACTTCGCCAATTTGCACTCCATCCTCAAGCACATCTTGATATATGTATCATTCATGGATTGACAAATCAAGTTATTGCAGTCATTGAAGTTGATGGGAAATATCATAATAAAGCAGAACAAATAGAACGAGATAACAAGAAAAACCAAATTTTAGAACATCACCATATTCCAATTTGGCGACTCCGAAGTAAAGATCCAGTTGAAAATCAGGATATCGAAAACTGGGTTGAGAAGATACTTGAAGAAAACCAGTGGCGTCAAATTATTAGTGACAAGATGGAGAGTGGTGGTGAGGAAATAAATTTAGAAAATTCTAAAATAGATAAAACAATAAAGGAGCAATAAGATGAAATTAACCAATGTAT
>JBOFHN010000022.1:0-10064 GCA_051649665.1 Culicoidibacterales bacterium | reverse complement strand
GTTTCAAATATTAAGTGATTCAATAAGTGTTAATACTGGAAATACAGAAGTCAAATTATTGAATGATGGATTGACATTACGAATTTATTTTGGTGATGATCAAAAGTTCAATACGATGATTAAAGATAAACAGTATCATGTTGAATTCAAAACAAAAAGTTTAGTGAATAAAGTTTTACCAAAATTAAATATTATAGCGAGTTTGAATGGTGTATTACCAGACGGAAAATTACAAAATGACGTAGCTATAGTAAATGACTATTTTGGAGCAGAAATCTTGCCTACGTTAGATGCAAAAGATGTTTCACTTATGCAATTTGATGATTTTTCTCCACTCAATGCAAATAATGAGTTAATGGCCAAATGGCATGATTTAAATGATTTGGCTAAGCAAATTAAGGTGAAATCATCAAATGTCAATTCAAAAATTCCAGGAATTTATCAAGTTGTTTATGAAGCTTCAAATGTTGATAATAAAGTAGTATTTAAAACGATTAATGTTACTGTAAAACCTATTCGAGGTCAAATCGAAATTACAAAAATTGATCATGAAACCGGAGTTAAACTTTCAGAAGCGAAGTTTGAAGTTCGTAATGAAATGAATGTAGTAGTTGATCATGTTATTACTGATATTAATGGAATTGCGGTAACTAAAGAATTACCTGCAGGTAATTATTCGTTTGTTGAAATACAAGCTCCTAAAGGATATTTAATTGATTCAACACCAATTGGATTGAAGATTGATCAGCACAAGCAAGTTATTAAAAAAATAATTACGAATCGAAAATTCAAAGGTAAAATTGAAATTATCAAAATTGATGCGATGACAAAAGAAAAACTTGAAGGAGCGGAATTTGACATTCGTAATCAAAATGGAGAAATAGTTGATCACGTGCGTACTGATGTGAATGGGATGATTTTGTCTAAGTCACTTGCAATGGGTACATACACATTGATGGAAACGAAAGCTCCATTAGGATATAAGTTGAATTCAGCACCAATTCAAGTTTCAATTACACCATCAAATAATCACGTTCAACAAATTGTTGAAAATGTTAAAAACGATACACAATCAGGAAAAATCATCGTTTCTAAGTTTGATAAAACAACAGGGATTCGATTATCCGGAATGGTATTTAAACTTCGTGATGTATCAACAGGCGAAGAAAGAATAATCGATATGAAAGAACACAATGTCATTGAAATTACAGATGTACCATTTGGTCAATATGAGTTAATTGAAATAATTGCTCCAAATGGCTATGAGCTGAGCAAAACAGTGTACAAAGTAGATGTAACAAGAGACAACGATGTTCAAGAAGTTAAAGTATATGATGTGATGAAGCAAGGTCAACCAACACCAAATCCAACACCAGAAAAGAGAGAAGTCATTAAATTACCTGATACAGGTAGCAGACTAGAATCTCAAAATATCGAAAGTGTAATACTTGCTACATTAACATTATTGCTAATTACAATTAAATTCAATTTATCTAGAAAAAACGAATTAAAATAAAGAACAGAAAAACGATTCAGATGTCTGAATCGTTTTTTCTTAATAAAAAAATTAAAAAAGTATTGCCAAAATGAAAATAAAGTGCTAGAATGACTGTAATTACTAGAAAATTTTAAATCGTAGAACAAGACACGATGTATATATAATCTTTTGATAGCGAGCTCAAGGTGGTGGAAGTTGAGTAAAAAGTATATGCATTACTACTTGCGAGAACTTTTAATCAAAGTCGGATCGCTCCGTTATCGGCGTAGAGTCTTATTGTGAAATAAGAAAATTAAGGTGGTACCACGAGCCCTCGTCCTTGAAGACGGGGCTTTTTTGTATTTTAGGAGGTTTTATTATGATACAATTACAATTTCCAGATGGAAATATTAAGGAATTCAACAGTGGTGTGAAAGTGTATGAAGTTGCAGAAGCAATTTCACCAAGCTTGAAAAAGAAAACATTTGCAGCGACAGTAGACGGTGTGTTATATGATTTCAATCGTTCAATTGAAGTAAGTGGAAAAATCGTTCTTTTTACTGAAGGTTCAAAAGAAGCTTTCCAAGCATTAAATCACTCTACGGCGCATTTGATGGCACAAGCGGTAAAGAAATTCTTTCCCAATGCACAATTTGGTGTAGGTCCAGCGATTGAAGAAGGTTTCTACTACGATATCGATGCAGGAGATGAACCGATTCGCGAAGAAGATTTCGAAAAAATTGAAAAAGAGATGAAACGTCTCTCGGATATGAATATTGAAATTACACGAAGTGTTGTGACAAAAGATCAAGCACTTGCGCAATTTGCAAACGATGTGTATAAGCAAGAATTAATTTCTGGTATTCCAGCAGATGAAGAAATTACACTTTATACACAAGGTGATTTTACAGACCTTTGTGCAGGTGGTCATGTTGGCTATACAGGACGTATTAAAAATTTCAAAATTTTAAGTATCGCGGGTGCTTATTGGCGAGGAGACTCTAACAATAAACAACTCCAACGTTTATACGGAACATCGCATTTTTCTAAACAAGAATTAGAAGATTATTTACAACTTCTCGTTGAACGTCGTGAGCGTGATCACCGTAAAATTGGAAAAGAGATGGAACTCTTTGCGTTCAATGACTTAGCTGGTAAAGGGCTTCCAATGTGGCTTCCAAATGGAGCGACAATTCGTCGTGAACTTGAACGCTATATTGTAGATAAAGAGTTACTTGCAGGTTATGAACATGTATACACACCAATCATGGGTTCAGTTGATCTATACAAAATTTCTGGTCATTGGGATCACTATAGTGAAGATATGTTCCCGATTATGAGTCGTGATGATGAAGCGTATGTACTTCGCCCAATGAACTGTCCACATCACATGCTCGTTTATAAAACAAAACCACGTTCATACAAAGATCTTCCAATCCGTCTTGGAGAACTTGGAACAGATCACCGTTTTGAAAAATCAGGTGCATTAACAGGACTTGAGCGTGTACGTGGAATGTGTATGAATGATGCGCATCTCTTTGTTCGCCCAGACCAAATCGCCGAAGAATTTAAAGCAGTTATCGATCTTGTTCATGAAGCATATGCTGATTTCGATATCGAAGCAAATTATTATCGTCTATCACTTCGTGATCCTGAGGATAAAGAGAAATATTTCGATAATGATGAAATGTGGAATTATGCAGAAGACATGTTACGTAACATGCTTATCGAAGCGGGGATTCCATTTGTTGAAGCAGTTGGAGAAGCAGCATTCTATGGTCCAAAACTCGACATTCAAATTAAAACAGCGATGGGACATGAAGCAACACTTTCAACAGCTCAACTTGATTTCTTATTACCTGAGAAATTTGAACTTGAGTATATTGATAAAGATGATACTCGCAAACGTCCAATTGTTATTCACCGTGCGATTATTTCAACAATGGAACGTATGACATCATTCTTAATTGAAGAATACAAAGGAGCATTCCCATTCTGGATTGCACCACGACAAATTACAGTTATCCCAGTTTCAAACAATGTTCACGGAGCATATGCAGAAAAAGTAGCAAATGAATTAAAACGTCGTGGTTTCCGAGTTCATCTTGATATGCGTGAAGAAAAACTTGGATATAAAATGCGTGAATCACAAACAGGAAAAGTACCGTATACACTTGTTTTAGGTGACGCAGAAGTTGAAAAAGAAACAGTAACATATCGTCAACACGGACAACAAGATAGTAAAGAAGTTACATTCGAACAATTTGTTTTAGGTTGTGAAGCAGAACGTATTCAAAAAGGACGTAAACAAGAAACATGTGGTTGTGGTTGCAGTCACTAATAAAACTGTGGAGGAAGACAAATGATACATGTTTATGGGTATACTAAATGTTCAACATGCCAAAAAGCATTGAAGTGGCTGGTCGAAAATGGTGTAAAATATCAATTTACCGATTTTGTTATAGAGAAGCAGACAGAGGTTACAATTGAAAATTGGTTGAATCAAAGCTCTTTACCTATAAAACGTTTTTTTAACACAAGTGGAATGAAATACCGAGAACTCCAACTGAGTGAAAAGTTGGTAACAATGTCGGAAAAAGAAATGATTGCACTACTAGCGAGTGATGGAATGCTCATTAAGCGTCCGCTTCTGGAGACACCAAATGGTGTATTTCCAGGATTTAAAGAAGTGGAGTGGAGGGCATTGATAGATGGATAATTTAATTACATCACCAGCGAATCCCAAAGTGAAAAAAATTGTTGAACTCCATCGAAAAAAAGGACGAAAACAGCAAAATGCATATATCATAGAAGGTTTTCATCTAGTTGAAGAAGCAATAAAAAAAAGTGTGAATTTCGAGTTGTTACTTATTGAAGAACATCAACAAATCCCACAGGTGGATTGTCCCGTGTATATCGTAACATCTGAGGTGATGAAAAAAGTCTCAACAACAGAAACACCACAACCATTACTAGGTGTAGTGAAAAAAGTGGAACCTAAATATGTAGAGCAATCACAAATAATATATCTTGATGACATTCAAGATCCAGGTAACATAGGAACAATTTTGAGAAGTAGCGTTGCCTTTGGTATTACACATGTTGTGATATCACCACACTGTGCAGATTTATTTGATTCAAAAGTAGTAAGATCAGCTCAAGGTGCTCATTTTCAGATAACATATGATATATGTGATGAAGAAAACCTGCTTAAAAAATACAGTCAACATGAATTAATTGTGACAACACTTGATGAAGCAACGTCACTTCAAGATTTCACACCAAGTGAAAAGTGGATTCTTGTTGTTGGAAATGAAGGTTGTGGCGTAAAAAAGAGCATCCAACAAAAAGCGGATGCTCGAATCCAAATTGATTCACCGGGAATGGAATCGTTAAATGTAGCCGTTGCAACAAGTATTTGTCTATATGAATTTACAAAAAAATAGAGATGTTTTAACATCTCTATTTTTATTTATTTCTTAAGTAAATCGCGAATTTCAGTTAAAAGTGCAATATCGGCAGCTACTTCTTCGGCTTTTGCTTCTTCAACTTCTTTTTTACGAACGTTTTGCGCAGCAGTTGCGATCTTAACAACAACGAAAAGTCCAATTGCTATAAAAAGGAAGTTTAAAATTGCATTCATAAGATTTCCAATTTTAAGTGGTCCAAGAACAATGTCCGAAAAATTTGGCTTTCCAAAAACTAAACCAATGAGTGGCATTAAAATTTCGTCTACCACACTTTTAATAATTGCTGAGAATGCACCTCCAAGAATAACGGCAACCGCAAGGTCAAGTACGTTTCCTTGAGAAATAAATTCTTTGAATTCTGTAAAAACAGATTGCTTTTTCATAAAATACCTCTTTTCATAAATTATCTTATGTATTATAACAGTTTTCTTGAACGTAATCAATATACAGATTTCACCATATGATTTTGTTTTTTTTGTCACAAATTATTCTCTGTGTGATAACATTCGATAAACACTAAGGAGTTCGGATGAAATAGTGTGGATAGTGACTTTTAAAAATATTATAATATCGATGAAATAAATCGTCATTCTCTCTTGGTAAAAAGAAAACTTTCGTGTATAATAATGAAGAAGATAGTTAATAAGAAGACAAAGTGAATATTTCACACCCGTATTTGGAGTAATATGTATATTGTATATATAAAGTGAGATATCCACAGAACTCTATTTATATATATAATTCACTTAGAAGTTTTCAAAGTGCTTTTTTATTATCAATAATGAAAAGCACTCTAAAACTTATTTTTTGTTGCTTAAAAATATGGAGGTCTATAGATGATAACGATGTTTGAAGAAGAATTAGCCAAACAAAATATATTACTTTCATCTCGAATGAAGGAACAACTCAATCTATATTTTCAAATACTTGTTGAGAAAAACAAAGTGATGAACTTAACAGGAATTACAGATGAAGAAGGTGTGTATTGGAAACACTTTTATGATTCTGCAACTGTTTTGTTTAATGATGACCTCAAACATAAAACACTTTGTGATGTTGGTTCGGGTGCTGGATTTCCAGGCGTTGTACTTGCGATATTAGAACCTACTTTACAAGTGACGATTGTTGACAGCTTAAACAAACGAATTCTTTTCTTGAAAGAACTTGTTGCAGAACTGGGACTAAATAATGTTGTCTGCATAAGTGCACGTGCTGAAGAACTTGCAAAAGATGCAAAGTACCGTGAACAATTTGATGTGGTTACAGCACGTGCAGTAGCTCGGCTTCCGATGTTGCTTGAACTTTGTTCAGGTTTTGTTAAACACGCGGGGATGTTTATTGCGATGAAAAGTATGCAAGCAGATGATGAATTGAATGAAAGTAAAGATGCAATTCGTCTTTTAGGATTTAAGCACGAAAAAACAATTACACTCGAACTCCCTGTTTTTTTAGAGCATCGAGTAATTTATGCATTTAGCAAAGTGACAGTGCTGTCACAAAAATATCCGCGAGTATTCGGACAAATTAAAAACAAACCACTATAGTAAAGGAGGAGAATAATGTTTAATGTTAAAAAACGCAAGATAGTAGAAATACCAATAACAGAAATTGGGAACGACCTCTTTACGATGCGAGAATCTAAAAGTTTACAAATTGAGCCTAACTTAAAGCAATCAATATCAGAAGATGGGATATGCGAGCCTATTTTATTGATGAAGGTAGGGAAAAAGTCATACGAAGTTGTTTCAGGATCTCGACGCTTTGAAGCAGCTAAAGAACTAGGTCTAGATACAGTACCGGCACTTGTAATTCAAGAGACAGAGCGAGAAGCTTATGAAATGTCACTTGTGATGAAATTGTTGCAAAATCCACTGAGCTTGTATGAAAAATCACTTATTTTAAATGAAATTCTTGATCAGAAGATTATGTCTAAAGCAAAACTTGTTACATATTTAGATATTTCACACGCCTATTTAGATAAATTGTTAGCAGTTAAAAATGTTATACCAACAGTAAAATATGCATTGAACACATTTCAAATTACTGAAGCTGAGTGCTTTTATCTCATGAGTCTTTCAAAAGAAAAACAAGAAAACGTACTTGAAAAAATGATTCGAGATGTTCGACATGATACATATCGTGAAGTGCTCAAATTAGATGCGAGAAAGACAGATGAAGTATCACTTACAATTGCAATCAATACACTACAAAAAGCAATTGAACTGATAGGGAAATCAGGTCATCCATTCACATACGAAAGTGAAGAATTGGAAGACGAAGTAGTTTATACTGTAAGAATACAAAAATGATGGAGTAATCAATGGGAAAAATAATAGCAATCACAAATCAAAAAGGTGGAGTTGGAAAGACAACAACTACCGTGAATCTATCAGCTGCCATAGCTGCCCAAGGCAAATATGTTCTTGTGATCGATATCGATCCACAAGGAAACGCTACAACAGGTCTGGGAATTGAGAAAAGTGACATTCAGGAATGTGTGTACGATATTCTTGTTAATGATGTTGATCCTAAAGATGTTATAAGAGAAACTGCTTTTGAAAATTTGGACATTATACCTGCTACAATCAATTTATCTGGAGCAGAATTAGAATTAGCACATATTTCAGGACGTGAACGCATCTTAAAAACTGCTTTAAAAAATGTGAAAAAGAAATATGACTACATCTTTTTAGACTGTCCTCCGTCATTATCTCTATTAACATTAAATGCGCTTACTGCAGCTGAAAGTATTGTAGTTCCAATTCAAGCTGAGTATTATGCACTTGAAGGATTGACACAATTGTTAAACACGGTCCGTCTTGTACAAAAACACATGAATAGCAAATTGGGAATTGAAGGTATTCTGTTGACGATGACTTCGAATACAAATTTAAGTAAAGAAGTTGAAACAGAAGTGCGAGCACTGTTTGATCAAAAAGTATTTCAAACGACAATTTCACGCGGGGTTCGTTTGAGTGAAGCGCCAAGTCACGGAGAGCCAATCATGTATTACGATGCGCAATCTAAAGGGACACAAGAATATTCAGAATTGGCAAGGGAGGTAATTCGAAATGGCTAGTCCAAAACAACCTAAAAAGCGATTGGGAAAAGGAATTGAAGCGCTATTTTCAAATAATGGAATTGAAAGTGAAGTAGCGAAATTAGAGGATGTTACAGGATACGACATCATGGAAGTTGAAGTTTCGAAAATACGCCCTAATCCATATCAACCTCGAAAACATTTCAAAGAAGAAGCGCTTCAGGAACTTGCACAGTCAATTCGAACACAAGGTGTGTTTCAGCCACTGATTGTACGCAAGTCAGTTAAAGGCTATGATTTGTTAGCTGGGGAACGTCGACTCCGAGCATCGAAGATAGCAGGTCTTAAAACAGTGCCAGTTATTATAAAAGATTATACAGAAGCAGAGATGATGGAAATTGCCCTTCTTGAAAATTTACAACGTGAAGATTTAAGTGCAATTGAAGAATCAAAAGCGTATAAGCAATTGATGGAAAATCTTCATCTCACACAAGAGGAACTCTCTGCACGTGTTGGTAAAAGTCGATCACACATCTCAAATACACTTCGCTTACTTCAATTACCAGAGAACATTCAAAATGCAATAGAAACTGGTAAAATCACAATGGGGCATGCTAAAGTTCTTGTCACAGTTGAAAATGAAAAGATAATGAATCAAATTGTTGATTTAATTATTGAAGAGCATTTAAGCGTTCGAGAAGTAGAACATCTCGTTCAAAATATCCGTACAGGAACTCCATCACCAATTAAAAAAGCGAAAAAGCAAGTGAAGAAAGATTCACAAATTGAGCGTTTAGAAAATAATTTATCAAAAATGTTTAATCAAAATGTAAAACTCGCCTATTCAAACCACCGCGGGAAAATTACAATCCCATTTAAAAATGATGAAGAATTAAATATCGTTCTTGAAAAAATGGGATTACTTGAGAAAGAGATTGATGCATAATGAATATTATAACATTTGGTTTCATTGCAAAACTTGCGATTTCCATCATTGTACTCATAGTGACGATGATAAGTTTCAGAGCCATGAAGAAGAAATTGATACAGATAATTGAAAACACTTCAACTGTAGCAGGTTACACCAGACGAATTACAAGTCTCAAATATTCCGTAGCAGTTATCCGTGTAATCATCATCTTCATGTACACTGTCTTTTTATTTATCTTTTTCGATATTCCAGGAAATACAATTGTCTCTTTCTTGGGATTGATCAGTGTTGCAATTTCCCTTTTACTCCGTGAGGTGTTGTTGGACTATGTTTTTGGCTTTCTAATTTTGTTAGAAGGCAAAGTTCGAATTGATGATGAAGTTAAGATTGAAGGCTTTACAGGAACAGTTGAAATTATTGAATTACGAACAACTAAAATTCGTGATGGAATCAATGGAGATATCCTCATTATTAGCAATCGCCACTTTACAAAATTCATCAAGAAAAAAAGTCAACGTGGATTCGTAATAGAAGCAAGCATTCAAGCAGTTAATTATGAACAAATTTCAGAACAAATCAAAAAGCATTATGCTGATGATCAAAACATTAAAACAATCGATGTGCTTATTACTAAATATAATGCTGATAAAATGGAAATACAAATCATTGTTGATTCTGAAAAATATACATACAATCATTTAAAACAAGAAATTTTAAAAATAATCAATGAGGTGTAAGGAATATGACACAAGATTATAAACTTGGAACAATTGTTGAAATGAAAAAGCAGCATCCTTGTGGAACAAACCAATGGGAAATCATCCGCCTCGGTGCAGATATTCGCATCAAATGTTGTGGATGTAAACACAGTGTGCTCATCCCTCGTACAGAATTCAATAAAAAAATAAAGAAAATAATTTCGGAATAATTCGCTAAAACGATTGACATTTCAGCGTAAAAGAAGTATTATAGTGTATGGCATGATTTTGCTGTCCACAAAAAATAGCCCCGGATAGTAAATCAGACTTTAGGAGGATTGAATATGCGTACAACGTATATGGCAAACGCAGCAACAATCGAACGTAAATGGTACGTCGTTGATGCAGCAGGAAAAACGCTCGGGCGTTTATCATCAGAAGTAGCAGC
>JBOFHN010000021.1:0-11820 GCA_051649665.1 Culicoidibacterales bacterium | reverse complement strand
ACTTCGTGCACTAACAGAGGCTGGCTGAATTCCAAACATCCCAAAAGCTGTTGTTGCTAATGCAACACCTACAACATAATTCTTAAATTTCTTATTCATAAAATAACTCCTTTATATCTTAATTGAAAATAGCTATATTTCTACATGCACGGTGAAATAAACACTTCATCTTGAAACTATATACTCCACAAATGTATTATATATAAAACATTTTTAATTGTCAAGTTACTTTGTACTTCAAAGTAACTTAATGATTTGACTTTTTTATTACAATTATGTAATTATTGTGGTTGTTTTTGAAGTTCCGTTTCAAGGACTGGTTAGGAGTGGTTATACTACAATATACACTTCGCTCTTCTTATAACATATTTGTTTGATTTTCATCTGGTTTTTTGATTGATTTCATTTTACCACCTTGATGAAGTGGAGTCAGATGTTTTCATATTTTTTGTTGCTAATCTCTTATTAATGAAATATTATACTAATTAAACTTTAGCCGCCGCCAGTAAAAATCATTAACTACTTCTTTAAATTCACTTGGAATTTTGGGGATTTCTTTAACTACTTCATTCTCTAACACTCTTACTATAACTACTCCTTTACAGTTTTGTTCATTCTTCATTATAAATTTTTCATATATAGCAACTGTTACAATAGAATAATAATTTTGATTAAGTAGGAGAAAAAAATCAATAGCAGACAGATTTTCAATATTTTCATCGATTAAAAAAGAACAATTTTGGAAAAAATCACACCGCGTGTCAATTTGTTCTCGATTTAATATATTGGGTAATGTAAATACCCCTCTCCAGATTTTATTTTTTTTATGATAAGATTCAAATTGAAAAACACTACCAAAATTAAGACGGGTATTTTTTCTTATTTTTCGTGTTAATCCATTCCAAATTAAATATAATAACACACACAGAAGAAAAACTACTTCTATTACAATCAATAATAGTTTTAATGTTTGCGGTATATTCACACCTATCAGACCGATTGTCAATAAAAAATAAATACTAAATTCTCCTACACTATCATTTCCATTCACATAATAAAGTTCTCTAATCAACCAAAGCGTCCCAGATATGAAAATTAGTTGACCAAAAAAAATCTGTACACTTACTAGTAATAGATTCAAATCAGCACTTATAAGCTGTCTAAACATAAATAAAGATGGTATGAATAACAGTGAAAGGATAAATAGCAACAAAAAATTTCTATCTTTTTTAATATGGAAATTATAACTATCTCTTATATCGAAGAAGTGTAATGAAAATAAGAGCAGTGCCATACTTTTATACAAACCTAAAACTAGAATAATTCCATATACACCATATATAATAGAACTATCTTTATGAACTATATCACTACTATAAAAACTACGTAATACAAAATATTCTAGACAAATAAAAAATATATTTAATAAAATATAAAGCACAGTAAACAACAAATTTATCTTAGTTTTTCTCAAAGTAATCACCTCTATTCAATATTCTAATTATTTAGATTGAGCTTTTTTTGAGTTTGCCTTCATAATTAATGCGAGAATAAACCCAATAAAAACAGACACAACATGACTTCTATACTCATATTTGAAATAGTTGCAAGAACTGTTGCTGCACAGTCTGCTTGATCATGTTGTTTGATAACGATTTCTTTTCAAATTCTTGTTTCATATTACCATCCCTCTATATCATTGTCAATTGTTTTTAACAAAAAGTTATCTCCTTGTATATAAAAAAACAGCCCTCTTTCGAGGACTGGTTAATTACTTAATGGAGCAGTTACTTTTTTTTAACGAACCCTTTTCTCACATCTTAAAATATTATTATTTAAGCTTGCCAAAATTCTCTACTTCCTGGTGTTTTCAATCAATTCCAATCACTTCTCCCTTATTCCTCCTTTAGAATCACTTGGCCAGTTCCTTCATAAATCTGCACACATGCCTAAAAAAATTTACATTACCATCCGCTGACAGCGTTGCTTCCTTGATTTGATAACCCACACCACTTTATCATTCTAGGATTATCACTATCAACTGTAAACTTATCATTAAACGCTATTTCCTCAAGTTCATTGATGGATAATAATTCTTCGGTTTGTACTTGATTATTCAACAAAATTTTATAATAAACTTGATTAATACCAATACACAAACCACCTTTTTTTAAATTATATATATTATTCAGAGATAACGTAACACTATTATTATCACTTTGCGGAATTATAGATTTACTTTGTTTATCAATCACTAGTAATTTAGTGAATTTTCCATCAACATTCTTAATCTCTAATTCCGAAATTTGTTTATTCAAAATTGAGTACTCCTGATTTTTATACTTAAATGTTTGGTAAGTTTTTTCTGTAAATTCTATTCCAACTTTAGAACTACACGCAGATAAACAAAAAATTGCAATAATAGATAAACAAAAATTTCCAAATTTTTTCAGCATATACTTAAACCTCCCTGGTTACATCATCAAACAACAACAAAGAAGTCCGCCAAAAACTTTTTGTTTCTTTATTACTCATTGTGAGTCCCTCATAATCTATAAACTTTTTTTGTTCGAACACCTTTATTCTAAACTTTGTTTTTCAGAATTCATTCAAAATAGTGAGAAATTTTTTTAAACTTGAGTGCTAAAATATTTAAAAAATATAAAAGCGTTATCCAAATTATCAATGATATAATATTTAACATATTTCCATCATGCTTCATCTCTATAATCGCATTCACGGGTAAGATAATAGGAAGCCAATAAACTCCTAAAAAGGCTTTATTAGTGGCAAATATAATAAATAAACATTCAACAAATGCAACAATAACGTTACTTCCTTTACTGATGAAAAAGCCTAAAACCATATGAAAATGATAAAGAAAAATCGTCATCAACCAGACCATTAATCCAATAAAAGCGTATGTACTACTCTCTTTCAATATCAATCCAATAAAACTCCACATACACAAACTCGGTAATAGTAATAAAATATCAACAGATAGTATCTTCGATGCCCAAAGTTTTTCTCCTTTATCACCGCTTCTTATATTTTGAAATTTATTTGCTAAGCACTCTTGCTCAAAAGTCAATATTGACACTATACTCAATAAAATAGTATACCCCAACATTGGGAAATATATCATTCCATCTAATGTGTATGTATTTTTCACAAAAAATAAATATGGTGGAATAGTTAAAAACTCTATTATCGAAAAAGTTAAAATTAAATACTGTATATAAGAATTTTTCATTTTAAGACATTCACTCTTAAGAAATTTTATCATGATATCAATCCTCTCGTTTCAAAAAATAAATACCTATTCCCGTAATAATAACAGATAAAATCAATGCAATAATAATCACAGCATAGTTAATCGTTGCCGGTAATACACTTAAATCTCCTGATGGCTTTAATCCAATAAGTTCGTGTGCTATTTTATAATGATAGGTATAAGGAAAAATATACCAAAAAGGCGATTGTGCAATAAAAGGAGCTATTAAAAGACATGTCAAACTATTGATTGCTAAAATTAGATATGCATTAATCCACTTCGAAAAATAATACAATACAGGAATATTCCATAACGATGCAAATAACAATAGAAATAATAACACCGTATTTTTTACAATACTCGTGAAAGTAAAAGTAGAAAATAAAAACAACATAATAAACAACAATGATACAAATAGCACACATGATAAAAGTGCTTGCCAAGAAATAAGTATTATTTTAGCCAATTTCACTCGATAACTTAATTCGCCTAATCGAACATTTTGAAAATTCCCAGCTTTTTCTTCCGATTTCCTATCATATAAGAATAATAAACCAAATACGGTAAACAAAAATATAGCTTCCCACCAATAAATTGCAAAACTTTCAAATATATTAGCCCCTGCCGTCAATAATGTGATAAATATGGTAATAATTGGAACCGTAATTACTATATTTCGGCGTCCTCCTCCTTTAATTTTCAATGCTTCAGATCGTAAAATATTTTTCATATCAAAAACCTCCATGAACAATTTTAAAAAATAATTCCTCTAAATTTTCTTCTCGGTTATTTTTTTGATTATAATGAATTTCTCCATTGTGCAAAATTACAATCCTATCTGCTACTTGATTTACCTCATGAAGTTGATGACTTGAAACTAAAATTGTCATTCCTTTATTTTTCAACTTTATAATAAGAGCTAAAAGTTCCTTAATTCCATCTGGATCCAAACCATTTGTTGGTTCATCTAATATTAAAAATTCCGGGTGTGTTACAATTGCCATTCCTAGACCTAGACGTTGTTTCATTCCTAGAGAGAATTTACCAGCTTTTTTCTTACCAGTATTTGATAAACCAATTAAGTTTAAGATTTCTTGTATTTCACTGTCTGGAATGTCATAAAGTAACGCTCGTGTTTTTAAATTGTCAAAAGCAGATAAATTCATATAAATAGCTGGGGTTTCAATCAGTGCACCTAACTTGTTGATCATTTGGGCATCTTGTTTTTGTGTTTTACCATCAAAGAGAACAACTCCATCATCTGGGTTTTCCAAGCCGAATAAAATCTTCATTAGTGTTGATTTTCCTGCACCATTTACACCAAGTAAACCACATACCATTCCTGATTCAATATTCAATGATATTTTTTTTAAAACTATTTTATCTTTATAAGTTTTTTTGATATTCTTAATTTGAAGTTCCATTTTATATTCCTCCTTCTTTACTATCTAAGTATAGCAATTGAAGTTCTGTATTTGTTCAGAAACTTAAAAACAAGTATCAAATAAAGTAGACCCAATTAATTGGACACTATAAAAATTAAATAGCGAATAAGGATTGATGTACAGGTGTGAGTCCTTTTAGTTTGAGTGTAATTCGCTGATTGTTATAATAGTGAATGTATTCTTCCATAGCATATTTCAACTCAAATAATGTTTTAAGTGTATTTTCAAATCCCTAAAACATCTCTTTCTTCATAATTTCAAAGAAATTTTCCATTGGCGAATTGTCAAGACAATTGCCTTTACGTGACATGGATTAATCGAATCAAATATTGAATACCTTCACTTCGAATGTTGTATTCATTTGACAAATTTTTTATTGAATATCCATTTATGGATTTATTGTATATTTCAATTTTTTGTTCACGTGTGAGTTTAAACATAATAAAAAGTGCATCTCCATCATTTGGTTATCCAAATAATGGGGTGCACTTCAAAATTGATACTTATTTTTTAATTTTTAATATAACTTTTGCGCCACCTTGTAGTGGATTAGTTAAAATTAAATTTCCACGATGTCGCAAGGCAACTCCTTTAGCAAAAGATAAGCCAATTCCATAGTGTTTACCACTTCTGCTATCATCTTCTGTAAAAAAAAGTTTGCTTGCATTTTTTAAAGATTCATCCGAAAAGGGATTTCCATTATTCCAAACTATAAATGATAAATACTCAACATCTTCTCTTATGATAAAAAGAACATTCTCTCCAGTAGCCGTGTGCTGTGCTGCATTCAATAAAATATTAATAAGTGCCCTACTGAGGCTCAATTGATTTACACGAAAATCAATTGAATATGCCTCATTTTCTATTTGGAAATTCACACTGTGTACCCTCATAATATCTTGTACATCTAAAAGTAACTCATCTAAAAATTCATCAAGTATAACTTTCTTAAAATAATCTTTTTCATCTATCAAAAGTCGCGTGTAAGATAACATAGAATTAAAATACTTTTCAAAGGCGTTAATACTTTTTTTTATTGATTCTATAAAGTCCATCTGTTCTTTTGACAATTTTGTCATTTCAAGTAATTCTATGTTTCCTTTCAAAACAGTCAAAGGTGTTTTCAGATCGTGAGAGAGAGCTGCAACTTGAAAAGATAAATCTCGTTTTTCACCTCTTTCAACTTCAATCAAAGTAGCAAGTTCTTCACTTTTTTGATACAACATAATCAAAATATCATCAAATTCTATAATTCTAGAATAACTCTCTTCATTTTGGGGTAATATCTTACCCATATTCAATGAAATTTTTCGTATTTTTCGAAAATTTATGGAAAACTCTCTAATTAATTTAAAAACCACAAATATAATCAAAAACAATTCTAAAATTAAAAATAAAAAATATGTAAACATATTATATGAAATCGAGCGAAAAGAAGGGTTTACAAACTCTGGAATTGTCGATTTCCTAACAATTAAGGTAAACTTATCACTTTCATAATTCTCATATAGACTATAATTTATTGTTTTGGGTTCTTTATTTTTCAACACCTCTTGATAATTTCTAAAATCATCCTCGTTATATTTTCCAACTATTTTTTCTTGATTCTTATCAAATAAAATGTAATCACATGTCAATTGATCCATCTGTCGAATAATTTCTTCTTGTGTAATAGATTTATTTATTGATAATTTAGCATTATCTCCTAAAAAACTAACTTGTCCCATCATAGCCAAAATATACGATAATCCAATTATCACAAGCACAATAGTAATTGTTCCAAATGCAATTTCTCCTACCGTCTTCAGTATTCGCTGTCTAATTGAATATTTTTTAATCATACCATTTATACCCTAATCCTCTGACAGTTTTTATGGGATTAATATTTAACGGCGCAAATTTATTTCGAATTTGATAAACGTACTCTGAGATCGAACGATATAGCGTATCTGCTTCATCATCATAAACATGTTCATAAATATCTTCTTTACTAAAAATTTTCTTCGGCTGGCTTGATAACAATTCTAAAATATCATATTCGCGTCTAGTCAAATGAATTTGTACACCCTTGACAAAAATTTCTTTCTCTTGAAGATAAAATGTAATTGGTAATAATTCACGAATTACTTCTTTAAATACTTCATTCGCTTGCTTCATTCGTTCATCACGCTTAAGATGTGCTTCAACTTTAGCAGTTAATTGTTTCACACTAAAAGGTTTTGTAATATAATCATCTCCTCCTAATTTCAACCCCTCTATAATATCATCCTCTGTATCCTTTGCACTCACAAAAATAATAGGTTCTTTAATTGCGTGTCTGATATACTTACATACTTGCTTACCATTCACATAAGGTAACATAACATCTAATAAAATTAAATCATACCCCTTAAATTCATCAATATTAATTGGGGTCATTATTTCTTGGCGAACTGAAACTTCATAATTTTTCATTTCTAAGATTGTTTTTATTAATTTTAAAATTTCTTCATCATCATCAATGACTAAGATTTTGTACATAATAAGTTCACCTCTTTTACTGCTACTAATTATACTACTTATTTTATAAAATTTGAAATATCCAATATTTTAATATTACGACCTGATGCATCTAATCCTTTTTTTATTTTTATATAAAATAGAGCAGCATCAGGTTGATTTTTTAAATTATATTTTTCAATAATCATACCTATCGCTGCAGTTACTTTGGGGCTGATAATTCCAAAAATTTTTATCCTTAGTATGATAGACTTTATTACCAAAAACATACGAAACTTTAGATCGATTTAGTACATGTTTTTGTTCCGCAAAAATTGTATCTATAACACTTTGATTGTTTTGAAAAATATTTAGTTTTTCTACTTAGTCTCAAGAATTAATAGCTGGAACTTCATCAAAAATAAAAAGTCCCTGTTTTTTTAAATCACTTTTTATTTCTTCATTAGAAGTGTCTCTCTTGAGTAAAATATTACATCGAGTACTATTTTGAGATGATAACAACGATGTAAATATACATTGAGACATAAAATAACAAACTGTTATTAAAAACAAAATTTTTTTCATAATATTCACCCTTTTAAAATATACAAAAACATTTTCAGAATCATATCAGAATTACGGTTGGCAACTGTGGTTTCAATTATTATCGTTCAAATCTTTGCTGTTTTTCATTACGCTAACTTTTCTGTTAAAATACTCTATCTTATGTACTTTTATCATAAAAAAGACATATCTCCACTATGATTTGTCCAAATTTCCTTAAATATCGTGAGTATAACTTTAAAATAAAAAAAGACAACACAATGTGTTGTCTTTCACTCTATTTGTAGCACGACGTGCTTATTCTTAAAATGGAGCGGGTGATGGGAATCGAACCCACGCCAAGAGCTTGGAAGGCTCTAGTTCTACCATTAAACTACACCCGCATTTCTGCTACATTGATTATTCTATCAAATATGTAGCAATTTGTCAACACTTTTTATCCAACAAATGGGAAAAAAAACAAAATGGGAAGTGGAACAATAATTCCGAAAAGGAATCCTGTTAATACTTCTACCGGCTTATGACCTAGTAATATTTTTAACTTTTTATCATAGAGTGGATTATCCATAATTCCATGTTTTCCAATTTCTGCAAGTAGTTCTTCAAAGTCAGCAACAAGCTCATTTAGCACTTCTGCATGTTTTCCTGCTTCACGTCTTACCCCCATCGCATCATGCATTACAATTAAGGCGAGGACAAGTGAGATAGCAAACATAGTACTTCCGAAGCCTTCTACTGTCCCTACGACAATTGCAAGTGCTGTTACGGTCGCTGAATGTGAACTTGGTAAGCCTCCTGTTGAAAAGATAACTCGCCAATCGCGTTTTCCTAATCGATACCAATCAATGAAGTACTTTGATCCTTGTGCAAGGAGATTGATTGATATTGTAATTAATATTATATATAGACCTTTGGTCACATTAACACCTCATTTTCGTTTCTATATTATATCAAATAATAGTTATTTTTGCACCTTTATTTTTGTTGTAAAACTAAAATTCGATATTTTCCTTTTTTGCTCTTTGCCATTTGAGAATGAAAGATAAATCGTCCGTATTTTCGGATGGAAAATAGGTCATCTGGTTGGCATTGATAGTTTCCACTGTAAATGACTTGGTGATTGACTTGTACGTATCCTTTTTCAATTAATTCATCAGCAATTTTTCGCGATGTGTGTGTAAGTGCTGAAACAAATACGTCTAGTCGGTATGATGCAACTACATATTCTAATTCTTCGTATTCTTCCTGTTTTGCTTCAATTTGATCAATTTCTTTAAGTTGGAATGATGCTTTTTTAATCATTGTGAAATTTTGCTGTAAAAAGGGCGCAATTTTCTTTGTAACAACAATTTGAATAATGCCATCTAAAACGATAATATCTCCAATTTGATCACGTTCTATACCTAAACTTAATACACTTCCAAGTACATCGCGGTGTGAGATTTCGTGAAACTTCGTTTTATACTTCAATTGAAACATCACATATTCACGTTGTTTAATTGGATGGATTTCAAGCGTTGCTTGTTTTCTTTCTGCTTGTTCATATCCACCATCAAAGATAATTGAATATTCTTTTATATGGTTTTGAATAATCGCCTGTTCTTTCGGTGTGAGAAATGATGTTGTTGTATTACGATTTTTCTGGTAATTATTTTTAAAATATGCTTGCTGTTGTTTGAGCCAACTTTCCTCTTCACGAGTTAATTTCATGTATGAAACCTCACTTTATTATCATAACTATTATACCATACTTCGACATAAAAAAAGCAACGTTAAACGTTGCTTCTCTCTTTTATTCTACTTCGCTCATCTGAACTGTTTTAATAAAGTTTGTATTCCCTGATGCAGCTGGTACACCACCTACAATTAAAATTTGATCTTCTCTTTCAAGTTCAAAACGTTCTTTTACTTTTTCAACAGAAAGTTTTACAATTTGATCAAGGTCATCTGTAAAGACACCATGCACTGCCGTAATTCCTGAATAAAGTGTCAGACTTCGTGCTACTTCATCTGAATCACAGACTGCAATAACATACGTATTTGGACGAAAGTTTGAAATAATACGGGCACTACGTCCACTTTTTGTTCCAATCACAATTGCTTTCGCTTCAATATCAAGTGCGATTTGCGTCGCTCCAAATGCGAATGCTTGCTGTTTCCCTGTATGTCTTTGTTCCTCCATACGTTCTGCCATTTCATGATGATAATCGATACTTGCTTCTGTGAAGTTTGCAATATCATACATCGTTTTAACAGCCTCAACTGGATAATCACCAACTGCTGATTCTCCACTGAGCATAATTGCATCCGTCCCATCTAAGATAGCATTTGCAACATCTGATGCCTCAGCCCGTGTTGGGCGTGGGTTGTGAATCATTGATTCAAGCATTTGTGTGGCTGTAATAACTGGTTTCCCTGCTCTATTACATGCACGGATGATTTTTTTCTGCACAAGTGGCACTTGATGAAACTCAAGATCAATTCCTAAATCACCACGGGCAACCATAATACCGTCTGAATGCTCAATAATTTCATCAAGATTATCAACTGCCATTTTTGTTTCAATTTTAGAAATAATCGGCATTGATTCTTTTCCAACGGTTGCAAGTACTTCGCGGATTTGTGCGATATCTTCTTTATTACGGACAAATGAGGCAGCGATAAAATCGGCACCATTTGTCGCTGCAAATGCGATATCCGAACGATCTTTATCACTCATAAACGGAATGTTTACAACACGTCCTGGAAGTCCAACACCTTTTCGGCTTTTAATTACTGAATCATTTTCGATACGACATGTTAATGCTTCTGCATCTTTATCAATAACTGTCATAATGATATTTCCATCATCTAAAATAACACGATCACCAATTGAAGCATCATCTACCAATCCAGGATAGCTTGTTGAAAAAGCCTCTTTTGTTCCAACGATTGTTTCCTTTTGAATACGAATTGAATCACCAGCTTTAAGTGGTGTATCTTCATTAAATTCTCCTGCACGAATTTTTGGCCCTTTGATATCTGCTAAAATACCAACTGTCTTTCCTATTTTCTGTGCTGCTGTTCGAATGTTCTTAATTGTTTCAAGATGGATTGACTGCTCACCATGTGAAAAGTTTACGCGTGTCACGTTCGCTCCTGATTCAAGTAATTGTTTAATCATTTCGACACTTCCTGATGCTGGACCGATTGTCGTTACGATTTTTGTTCGTTTCTTTAATACTTTATGTAGCATATTTCATCCTCCTTGGGGTTATATCCATTATAGCATAAACACCTATGTAGGAAAACCCTTCCAACACTTTTGTGAACGTTAACTTTCAACAAAAATAAGCAACCATTAAGGTTGCTTATAACGTATAATTATTCAGCATCACGATATTGCTTTAAGTTATAGAATGATTTTAAACCATCATAACGTGCAAGATCCCCAAGCTCATCTTCAATACGAAGAAGTTGGTTATATTTCGCAATACGGTCTGTACGTGAAAGTGATCCTGTTTTGATTTGACCAGCATTTGTCGCAACAGCGATATCTGCGATTGTCGCATCTTCAGTTTCACCTGAACGGTGAGAAACAACTGCTGTATATCCAGCACGTTTCGCCATTTCAATTGCATCAAACGTTTCAGTAAGTGAACCGATTTGGTTAACTTTAATAAGAATTGAGTTACAAACTCCTTCTTTAATTCCACGTTTAAGGATTTCTGTATTCGTTACGAAAAGATCATCCCCAACAAGTTGAACTTTTGAACCAAGACGGTCTGCAAGCATTTTGTGTCCTGCCCAGTCATTTTCATCAAGTCCATCTTCGATTGAGAGGATTGGATATTTTTCGCAAAGACCAGCATAGAATTCAACCATTTCAGCTGAAGTAAGTGATTTACCTTCACCAGCAAGGTCGTATTTTCCTGTTTCTTTGTTATAGAATTCTGATGATGCAACATCCATACCGATGAATACATCTTTACCAGCTTCATAACCAGCATTTTTAATTGCTTCAAGGATTACTTGGATTGCTTCTTCATTTGATCCAAGGTTAGGTGCAAATCCACCTTC
>JBOFHN010000020.1:0-9184 GCA_051649665.1 Culicoidibacterales bacterium | reverse complement strand
ACTGACAAAGTTCCCTTTTTCATTTCCATCTGTATTATATGCTTGTCTATTCACTTCGATTTCAACATCAGTTGATTGTTTCATTTCACTCACTTCCATTCACTACTATTTTTCATTTGTTAAGACAACTTTCAAATATTGCGTATTATAAAAAGAAATAATTTTCTTTTTCATCACATCAATCTCTTCATTTGTTTTGTTACAATAGATACCGATAATTGTTAAAAACTGCATCGTTTGAAATAAATGTTGCCAATCAAAATTAACATTTGATTTATTTTGAAAATAACTGCTATACATTGGTTCCGGTATGCTTTGATAATGATAAAAAAATGTTGTTGTTTTAATATTTTTAATATTATCTACTGCCTCCGAGGATACTAGGGTTCCTGGAAACTCTGTATTTGAATGACTATCAATTTCAACATTAGCCCTGTAAGGAAGGATGTGCCCATCCACCTCTCTCAGCACTTGTTCAATATCATTCCCTAGTCCTTTATTATTCAACACGTTATTCACAACAAAAGCTTGATAGCCATTTGCAACAAATATAATAGGATTGGTCGCCACCTTGTTTTCCTCAATTGGAAGATTTTTCACCTTACTTCCAAAACTGCCCCGATATACTGTAAGCCATCCATAATCCGCATAACGTTTATCACGCATTGATACCGTTCCCGATACACCTGCTGTTTGCATTGTATTAAAACTAAATTCATAATAGTTGAAATCAATACCAAAACCGAGTTTATCCATTTCATGCTTCATCTTTATTTTAATCTGATTCGCTATCTCCTCATGCGATAAATTATCAACATATCCATAATCATCGCCATTGGAATCGCGTTCCCCCTGATAGCATCCGCTAAGCATCCCCAATATTGCTCCACCGATTATAAACAACTTTAACCCTCTTCTCATTAAAACCCTTCCCTTCTTTTTCCTTCCAACTGTTTTTCTGTATTTAGATGTGTAGGGTGCTTCTCATCTTCATCACCACGAATGAGTGTGTAATCTATTGATTTCCCTGCCACCTGCCACTCATCAAAATAATATTGTCCCTCTACAACATATACTTTGTCGATTTTTGTGCCTCGTTTTATTTCTTCTTGTTGTACATGTTCTAATATAACACTTAAAAATTGAACTTCTAACATGTCCACTCCTACTTTATTATTACTTTAATCAGCTTTTATACGCTTTATTTTATTCAATACTTATAAACTTATCACTCCTCAACATTTTATTTTCATTTCACTTCAATCATTTTTCTTTTTATATCTTTTTTTATTATTATACACTATTTTAATGCATAATATCACTTTTTATATATGAGTTTTCAATAAAAAAACAGCACTACAAAACATATTGTAGTGCTGTTTTAGGGATTTATTTTTTGCGGAACATTTTTAATGTAGCTGCATTTAATACAACGACAACATCAGAAAATGCCATAAATGTAGCAGCGAGTGTCGGTGAGAGAAATCCAAGCATCGCCACTGGTATCGCAACAATATTATAACTCAATGCCCAACCGAAGTTTGTAAAGATATTTCTAAGTGTTGCTTTTGAAATTTGGAGCGCCTCATCGATGAGCAGAATATTTCCGCCTACAAGCGTAATATCAGCAGCACTCAAGGCAACTTTTGCTCCTGTCCCTACTGCGATTCCGAGATTCGCTTGTGCAAGAGCTGGCGCATCATTAATTCCATCTCCGACAAATGCAACCATTTCTCCTGTCGCTTGAATTTGTTTAATATGTTCAAGTTTATCAACTGGTCGCACTTCTGCAAATACATGTGTTGATGGAATACCAATTTCTGAAGCAATTGCATCAGCTGGTTTTTTCATATCACCAGTAATCATGTACGTTTTAATTCCACGCGCATGTAATTTTTCAATCAATGCTCGTGCTTCTTGTTTTACTGTATCACGAATTGCTAAAATATTGAGTAATTTTTCATTTTCAATAATAACAACAATACTTGCTCCTTTTTGTATATGTGTATCGATAAACGATTGTTGATCACTTGTAATTGCTGCATTCAATTGTTTGATCAGTTTCAATGAACCAATTGCATAAGTATCATTTTCATTTTGTGCAAAAACACCTTTTCCACTTTCTTCATGAAATTGAAATGTTGGTAATTCTGCCATTGATAATTGATTTTCTTCAATGTAGCGAACAATGGCAAGTGCAAGTGGATGCTCGCTTTGTTTTTCTGCTTGATACAAGACAGGCGCGTGCGTACTTAAATCAGTAAATGTCGCAACAACATTTGGTGTTCCCGCTGTTAGCGTTCCTGTTTTATCAAAGCAAACAGCATCAATATGGCGAACTTGCTCAAACGTAGCACCTGATTTATATAAAATTCCACGTTTTGCTGCAAGTGATGAACCAATAAGAATTGAAAGCGGTGTTGCCAAACCAAATGCACATGGGCATGAAATAACAACAACTGACAGCGCCGTTGAAATTGATGACCAAAAATCACGTTGTAAAAAACCAAAGTAGATAATAAACGTAAGTATAGCAAGTGTTAAAATCGTCGGAACGAAAATAGAGGAAATTTTATCAGCTGTTTTTTGAATTGCTGGTTTTTCAAACTGCGCTTTTTCAACTGCTTCAATAATAGATGATAGTGTTCCTTGTGCTTCATCTTTCAAGACACGAATATGAAGTTCACCACTTTCAAGCAATGTTCCACCGATGACTTTTTGACCTTCTTCTTTAAAAATTGGAAGTGACTCACCTGTGACCATTGCCTCGTTAATTGAACCTTGTCCAGCAGTTACAATTCCATCAAGTGGTACTTTTTCGCCAAGGTAGACAACAACAGTTTCGCCAATACGGACTTCACTTGGTTTTTTTGTAACAACTTTCCCATCAGATAGCACATGGGCAACATCCGCATGTAATTGAGTTAACTCAAGTAGTGCTGTATTTGTTTTACTTGTTGCTTTTTCTTCAAGGTAGTGACCAAGATAAATCAACGCAACAATTGCGATTGTCGCTTCGAAAAAGTAGTGTTGCATCGGATCAAATTGATATACAAACATCTGCATAATCGAAAAGCCATAAGCCGTGAATGCACCAACAGTTACAAGAGTGTCCATTGTCGTCACTTTATTTTTTAACGCGCGCCATGCACCTTTGAAAAAAGCGACACCGACAAGCCACATAGTGAGCGTTGCTAAAATGAATTGAAACCATGGACTCATCAAAATGTTCAATCCTGGAAATTCAACATGGAAAAATGTATGTGCCATCATAGGTACTTCGGCTAAGATAAAAGCGATGATACTCCACAACAATTTAAATTCACCGCGTTTATACCAAACACCAGTTTTTGCAAACATTTCACCATGATCATGTCCTTCATGCCCGTGATGGTCATGATCATGAGGTATATTTTCCTGTTTAATTGGAACAGCTGTATATCCTGCTTTTTGTACTTCGTTCATAATTTCAGCATCACTTAACGACTGTTTGTTCTCCGTAATTTGCATTTGTTTCGTTCCCGCATTGATGCGAGCGACAACACCACTTTTCTCAAGTTGTTTTGTCACTGTTAGTGCACAATTCGTACATGTAATATCTGGCACCTTAAATTGAGGATGACTGAGCGTTACTTCCTCCTGTACTTGTATTGGTGCTGTATTCAACGCCGTTATATATTCAGCTGTATATCCTGCTTCTGCTAAAAGATTGATCATTTCTTCTGGTAGCAAGTTGCTTGAATCCTGAAGTCGTAATATTTTTGTTTCTACGTCAACACTCCCTTGAAGTGATTTTTCTGCAAGGAGTTTTTCAATCTTTGCTTTACAATTTTGACATGACATATTTTTAATGATGAATTCTAACATCGTCTTATCCTCCTTAAATGATTTTTATGAAAAATATAAAATCTTCTTCTTTATACTTTTATTATATATAATTCATTACAATCACACTTTCAAAATTTCGCTATCTTTCAATAATTGTGTTGCCGAAACACCGCTTAAGCGCTTCACTGTGCTGGCAAAATGTGATGGCGTATCAAAACCAGAATGTAATGCAGCTTCTGTAATTGTTCGACCTTCAAGCAACATATCAAATGCACGTTTCATCTGATGTAAACCAATGTAACTCTTCAATGGAATCCCTGTTTCTTCTTTAAATAGATGTGCAAGACGACTCGATGATAAAAATACTTTTTCTGCAAAAAGTGAAATGGCGTGATTGCTACAGTCACATATCTCTAAGTGGTCTATTAATTCCGTAATACGTGGATCATATTCTTTTAATTGATATTTAATTGCTAAGTGAGTCATCAATTTTTCCATAAAAGCAAAATACTGTTCTCTACTTCCATTTTCCATAAGTGTTTGACAAGCGTTTTGAACAGTTTCAATTCCATCATTATCACAAATCAGATAGCCATTGTCTTTCATTCGCCTACGTAAATCATCAACGATAGCAGAGCGCATACCAATAAATAAAAAATAACACATTTTATTTTCTCTATAAAATGTATGAGGAATATTATAATCAATAACGATGCAGCGACATTGAACACGTGTTCCTGCAACATCAATTTTCAACTCACCTTCCAAGCTCACAATCACTTGTAAAAACCAATGTCTTTGTTGATCTGTACATAAATGATTATTAATAATACTTATTTTGTCTTGTTCAAAAAAAATTCTTTTAATCTCTTGCATCTCACTATTCCTCAAATACTATTTCTTTTATTATACATGTTTTAAGGACATAAAAAAAGGAAGCTACAACTTTATTTGTAGTTTCCACCTTCAATATTATAATATTCTTCTAAACTTTTTTTAGATTCATACACTTTTTTAGCAAGTTCTTTACCTAAATATCGAACATGCCAATCTTCACGCATATATCCTGTTATCGCTGTTTTTTCTTCCTTATAGCGCACGATAAATCCATATTCATGAGCATGTAATTGAATCCATTTAGCTGCCAAATCATTGTTTGATTCTTCGACAAGTTCACCACTTTTATCGATAATATCAAATGTTAATCCTGTTTGATGTTCGCTAAATCCTGGTCGTGCTGAAAATAAATCAGCTTGTTCCTGTCCATGCTCTGCGACATATTTTTCATAGAGTTGTTTTTGTGCTTCGTAACTTCTATATCCTGCATACTCGAGAAGAACTTGCATATTTTGACGTTTCATTTCATTTAACATTTCTTTTAATTGTAGCGCTGCTTCTTGATTTTCACCAGGATTATATTCTGGTGGCAAATTATATTTTTTATTGACGATAATTGTATTATCAATTCGATACACACCAGCCTTATCTTTGACAGGTGTTTCATACTTTTTTTCTACTGGCTGAGTTGAGATTGTTTGTGATTTTGGTATGTCATCTTTTGGTGCTAAAATGTTCCATAACCAGATTGGTGCGGCGACAACGAAAATAATTGTCAGTAACATGAGTGTGATTCGATTCCATCGAATTTTTATTTTTTTCTTTTTCATTGGTTTTGCACCTCGTTTCTCTGCTTATATAGTATAACAAATCCTGCGGAAAAGTTTCAACTTTATCGCAGGATTTTTCATTATTTTTCTTTTATCGTCTTTTTATATTTTTTCTGATCTTTTTTCAGTTGCTGAACTTGCCTCGTAAATAATTTTTCCGCTTCATTCAACGCTTTTATTTGCATTTTAATACGGTCATTGTGCGTTTCAAGAAATTGAATTCTCGATTCAATTGTTTCTTCTCCTTGGCGAATAAGCAATGCGTATTGACGTATTTCATCAATTGTGATGTTGAGTTCTCTTAATTGTTTTACAAAGAGAATCCATTTAACATCTGCTTCTGTGTATGCCCTTCGATCATTTCCAAGGCGTTTAGGAATGATAATTTCTTCTTTTTCGTAATAACGAAGTGTATAACTTGTCAGTCCTGTTTCTTTTTCCATCTTTTTCATTGTCAACATTGTACTTGCCCCCTTTTTACATTATACATAATACAATATTGCTACGTAATGTGCAAATACTCCTCCAAGTACAAAAAGATGCCAAACAAAATGATAGTATCGGAATTGTCCAAAAATATATACAATTGCACCAACTGTATAAACGACACCACCGATAATGAGCCAAATCATCAATTGCATATTTCCCGATTGTACAATAGTTGGAACAAGTAATATTGAGAGCCACCCCATAATAACAAAAAGAACCGTTACGATTCGTTTAAAACGGTGAGAAAAATACAGTTTGAATGCAACGCCAAAGATCGTCATCACAAATAATAAGCTATATAAAATATAGGCTAAATCTGTACGAACAAAACAAAACACAATCGGTGTGTACGTCGCTAGGATTAAAATAAAAATATATGCATGATCAAGACGCCTTAATATATCACGGTATTTTTTATTTTCCATCCCGTGATATAAACTTGATACTAAAAACATGATAATGACTGCTAAACCGTAAAATGCAAATGGGATAACGCGTGTGATTTCTCCTTTTGTATGTATCATTAAAAAATAAAATGCGATAATCGCACCAATACAACCGATCACATGTGAGTATGTATTGAGTATATCTTCTTTTTTCGTGTAACTTCGATTTTGTAAATTCATAATATCGCCTCCACCATCATTGTAGAGAATAGTGTGATTTTTTGCTAATTCTACTCAATAACCATTATTAGAGTTAACTATAATATTTTCGTGTTTTTCGCTTGCCTTATACAAAAAACACGACAATTCCAAGAATTGTCGTATCCTTTTTTACTATGCTGTTGCCATAATCGAACTAAATATCCATAATGTTTTTTCATATGATGTAATATATTCATCAAGCATTGCTGATGTTCCGTAATCATTTTCCTCATCAGCAACAACTTTTACAGCTTTTAATGATTCAAGCATATACGCATAATCCGCTTTGACAAGTTGAAGCGCTTCTTTTGTAGCAATTTTTTTATTTTCTGCTTCAGTGATTTTCGTTGTTTCTAAATATGATTTCATCGTTCCAAGTGGTTGACCACCGATTGATAAAATACGTTCTGCAACGATATCAATTTGTCCATCAAGTTCCTCATAAAGCGTTTGTAATAATGTATGTACCGGAACAAAGTCTGGTCCAACTACATTCCAATGAAAATTTTGAACTTTACGGAAAAGTACATTTACATCAGCTAAGTATTGATTAAGTCCTGTTTGTGTATTCATAAATAACTTCCTCCTTTATATATTTTATTATACACCTTTTAAATTATCTATACAAACATCACGTCTTATTTTTAACAAATTTCGTTTATTTTAATCTCGATGATAAGTCGATATGACAATAACCACCAGGATTTTTTTGAAGATAATCTTGATGATAATCCTCAGCAGGATAAAATGTCTTTAATGGCGCAACCTCAACAACGATCGGTAGTTCATAATCAGCCTGACGCTTTTGAATATACGCCTTAGCTTCCTCTAAATCGGCATCATTTTCACTATATATACCAGTTCGATATTGTGATCCACTATCGTTCCCCTGACGATTCAATGATGTTGGGTTAATAATGTGAAATAAATGGGCAAATAAATTCTCTCGTGAAATAACAAGTGGGTCATATACAATTTCCACAGTCTCCGTATGACCCGTCAGATGCGAACACACCTGTTCATAAGTTGGTGCTTCCATATCACCTTGCGCATAGCCAACTGTCGTATCAAGCACACCATCAAGCATTTGAAAATACGCCTCAACACCCCAGAAACATCCACCTGCAACATAAATTTTCGCCATATCCATTCCACCCTTCAACGCATAAAGTGCGCATTTATTATTTATCAAAAATTGAATTCAAACGATATGTCTTACTCATACCAAGTAGAGCAAAATACAATAACACACTCACACCACCCGCAATAATCGGATGACCCGTAGCAAAATCAGCACCCCATGATGTCAAAATCAATGTTGTCGTTATTGGCATCGCCATACTCGGAACAAAAATCGGCATCAATAAAATCCACGCTACTGTCTGAAGCAAAACCGCGACCAGTCCAGTACAAAAAACAAAGACAGGACGTTGCCACTTAATCATCTTAACACCGAGACAAAGACCATAAATACTCAACCACATCAATGCATTAATAATACTAAAAGGAACATTCCCTTTCATAATCAATAAACTATCAGCAATTAAAAAAACAACGACATAAAACAAACTTATATTGCGCTTTAACAAAATAGCCAACACAACAAAAATCGGCGTTGTAAACTCAACACCAGGAATAGGAGCAAACATCATCTTAACCACAATCGTCAATGCAACCAAAGCCGCAATCACCGTTATTTCAAATACACTTAACTTTTTCATACACACCTCCAACAAATACAAAACAAAGAAATCCACTTCCCCAGTTCTTCTCACGATTGTACCACTTTACACCAAAAACGTCAATTCACAACAACGACCCATTAACAAAAAAACACGCCAATCATAGCGTGTTTTTTATATATACAGTGGACTCGATAATAACCTAGAGTTCAATCTATGTTTTCCGTTTTGATATTTATCTCATATAATTCCCCTATCTGCATATTTTCAATAAAAGGTTTTATATTACAACAGCATAATTATTTAAAAATTTAAAAAAGCACCTCGGAATTCCGGGTGCATTTACATAATACTACTTATCTGAATTATTGTTTTTCCAAGCTTCTTTTTCAAGCATAATTGCTTTTCCTGTATAATCTGTAAAATAGCTATCTACATTCAAATTTATAGCCTTTTTAATTTCGTCAGTTGTATTGAGTGTCCAAATACTAATTTGTTTTTTATTTTGATGTACAAGTTGAACATTTTTCTCTGTCATCAGTGATTTATTAAGACCTATTGTATCAACATTTTTATTTGTCACAGCTTGATTCAATTCTTCTTCACTAACTACGTGTAGAATATTCTTTGTCTTTGGAAGTGCTTTTTTTAATTTTTCCACTGCTTCTGATTTTCTCGATTGGCAAATCACTTTTTTCTCTAATTTATTCTTTTTAATAATTTCCGCAATTGTTGGAACTTGCTTAGTGTCTTCTTTCAAATCAATAACATAGTTTATCGTATCAGTATAACGAGTAATGACATCTTGTAATTTTAATAATTCAATTTTTTCCTGGCTTGATTTATTAATACGTAATTGATCTATTTCTTC
>JBOFHN010000019.1:0-5160 GCA_051649665.1 Culicoidibacterales bacterium | reverse complement strand
CCATTTGGATTTGTCTTTTTCAAAATTGATTCATCTACAAGAGAACCATCTTTTACTTCTACTCGTAAGCGTGATATACAGTTATCAACATCAATAACATTTGAAATACCGCCAAGTCCATCGACTATCATTTGTCCAAGCAGCATATTTGTTTCACTTGCTGGTTTAACAACTTCTTCGCTCGTAACATTTACTTCATCTTCAAAATCACTTACTTGTCGACCAAGTGTTAATACATTGAATTTTTGAATAATAAATGAATATGTGAAGTAATACATTGCAAAGAAAATTGGACCAAATAGAATAAATAAATACCATTTTGTATCCATTCCCTGGAATACACCAAATACAATCCAATCAATAATTCCACCTTGAATATTTCCAATAGCTACTCCAAATAGTGCTGGAACTAAAAAGGCAAGTCCTGCAAAAACAGCATTTACAACCCAGAGAATTGGTGAAATAAAGATAAAAGTAAATTCGATTGGTTCTGTAATTCCTGTAAGAATTACCGCTGTTAAACCAGGTATGAAAAATTGAAGTACTTTTTTTCTATGTTCTGGACGAGCACAACGATAAAGTGCAAATACTGCTGCTGGCATTCCAAATACCATGTGTAAAATTTTCCCTTGTGCTAAATATTGTGTTGCATGTGTAGAAAAAGGTAAATTAAGTTCTAATTGTTTTAAGTAAATATTTAATGCACCAACAACATTTTCACCACCTATATTTTCTACTCCTCCAAGCGCTGTGAAACGGAAAACTTGATTTAAAATATGATGTAGTCCTGTTGGATTAATTATTTTTTCCATAAAGCCATATAGAAAAACACCGAAGACACCTGATTGGCTAATACTTTGTCCCATAAACATAATGGCACTATTAACTGCTGGCCACACAAAAGTTAATGCTACACCAACAACTGACATAATCAGTGCTGATGCAATTGGTACAAATCGTTTCCCACTAAAGAAGGTAAATGCGTTGTGTAATTCTGTATTACGGAATCGATTATGGATAAATACACCCATCAATCCTGCAATAATTCCACCAACTACGTTCATTCGATAAACGAAAATACCTAGTTCTAATGTATAAAGAGAATTTGTTAACGTTGCATTTTCTAGAGATAAGCCTCCTTTTTCTTGGAGATACTTAATTGCTGTTGTTGTTGCATCCAATTTAAATAAACTCAGTACATAACTCATTCCAATAAGCATTGCAATATAACCAACAACTGCACTGTATACTGCTACTTCTCGATCCCGTTTAACCATCCCCATAGGAATAGAAATAGCAAAAAGTAGCGGTAAATATGTAAAGGGTAATCCTGCTAATTTTCGAATACCGCCCAATGTGTTTTGAATATATGGATGATTTAAAAATGGAATTAATCCAATTATTTCTTTATTTTGAAGTGCAGCAGCTACACCAAGAAATATAGCCATAAATGAAAGTAGGGAAATAGGAAATAGTAACGACTTCCCAAACGCTTGAAATTTTTTATTAAATTCTTTCATATTCATATATAATTCTCCTATTCTATATTTAAAATGAGATTGATAATTTCCTGTGGTTGTAACCGGAGCGTTGTAATTTCATTCTTTTTCATTTCATTCATTGTAGAACGATAAATACCCATATCTAGCGATGAAAAATCCAAAAATATTTCTTCATTTGTAGGATTGAATAAGCGAATGAAAATCTCATCATCTTTTTCTGTCGTTTTCATACAACTAATTACACAATTATTCAATGGAAGATTTATTTCTATTTGTTTTTTTGGAATTTCTTGCTTTGGAACATTAATATTAAAACGATTATATTTTTTCACTTGATATCCAATACACGGAGTAAGCCATTCTTTTGCTTGTTTAGAAAAATGATTTTCGTCGCTTGTTTCGTATAATAACGAAAATTTCATCGATAATTCTGTATTGTAAAGTTGGTTATCTGGTGTTTCAATTTCAATTCCTGAGGGTCTTCCTGGTCGATTGATTAAATTTCGTTTCCCCAGATGAGAAAAACTTCGATACATCGTTACATATGTAAATCTTCCTAGTGCTTCATACTCTTTATGACCATATGAAAATATAGCACTTTTTAATTCCTTACTATAGCGTGCAATATACGATTGGAAAGTTTCAATAGAAACAGGTTTCTCCGCCCATTTTTCTTTTTCCCAAACATTTAATGGTTCAGCATTTACAAGTGAGCGTTCAATTGTCGATAATTGCATGTCAGATTCAATTGTTGGGACTTCTAATTCTTGATTTACAGCCAAACGAAAGCGTGTATCCGAAACTTTATTTTTCGTTGTTATATCTAAATCAATATTCTTACTCCCTCTATTTAGCTTCATCGTAATATGAAACATTTGAGAAGTTGAATTTTTATAATTTTCACGCTCATCTTGTGTCTTTGGAAGATCTAGTATCATATCGTATTCTATGAGATGGCAAATATCAGAATGAGAACAGCGTTTTACCACAATTTCTCCACCTTTAATGACAACATCTTGCTCTGGTGGTGAATAATCATAACTATCACCTGCATCACCACTACTTTCAATATAGAACAGCGGTGCTATTTCTTTTTGTAAACTTTTATGAAAGAGAACAACTTCTTTTGTTTCTGAGTTAATATGAATGCGATAGTATTCATTTTCAATAAAATATGCACTTTGAATTTTGTACTCCGTTTTTTCTTTTATGTCATGTTCAACACAGGAAATAGATGAAATTGAAAATCCTTGAATTAATGGCATGCAACAATCTATTTGTGTTCTAAATACTTTAGTATCAAGTAAGCGTGCTGCAACTTGGCGATCAATAGTTCCAGCGTCAATATGCTCTTGTGTTCGTATAATGTATGAAATTTCATTCCCACTTTCATCATGTAAAGAAAAATTAGCTGAATCTGTTAATAATTCCAATTGTACAATTTGATTTTTCCGTTTATATGGTAATGGGTTGAAAATAATAATACTTTTACCTGTTTCTTTTTCATGGCATAAAGCCATTTTTCTGAGTAATAACTCTATTTGAGTATCAATTGTTTCTTGAACCTCTAATAACCTTTGTCGTATATCTTGATTTACTTTATCTGAATTACAACCACCTATACTATCATGAGCATGTACTCCAAACAATTGTTTCCAGCACGTAGCCATCAACGCATGTGGATATTCAAATCCATATTCAATACCTTTTGTTGCTAGTGGCTCTAAAATATTCAATATTCGATATTCAATCGTTGTATTTAATAATTTTATATCCATCCGAGTAGAATTTATCGTTCTATGAATTCGTGCATGTTTGCTATCATTTAACTCTCCTTTTACAATATCAAGCTGTAAATTTTGGATTTCACTCACATAAGATTCAAAGTCACCTATCTGAATGTTATCATCAGGATATAGTTCTTTTATATGTCGTTGAATCTGTTTAATGTCTAACTGAATAGGCATTTGATCATGACCATTCATGATTAATCGTGCTTCTGAATGACTATATTGATCAAGGACTTCCATTATTTTTTGTAATCTTTTCTCTAATTCATCAATGTCTGATTCTAGATATTTAGCCCCTTGATACCCAGTAGCCAAATTAACACCTATTATTTGTGTTCCATCAGCACCTTCCCATATAAAATCTGATTTTTGTGATTTTAATTCACTAAATCCACGCCAAAAGAAAGTACTTTTAATATCAAATTGAGAATAAATTTGAGGCATTTGAGCATTGTGACCAAATGTATCAGGTGCATACCCAATTCGCATGGGTTCACCAAATTCTTCTGCACGTTGTAAACCATAATATAAATTTCGAATAATTGATTCTCCGTGTACAATCAATAAATCTGTTTGGGTATACCACGGACCAACTCGAAGTTGTTGATTTTGTATTACACTTTTTAAACGTTCTTCCCATTGCGGAGCAAAAGCTAAAAAGTCATCTAGCATAACAGATTGACCATCTAAAATGTAAATAACATCAGAATTTTTTTCTAGATATTCAATAACCTCTTGCATGTGATTTATAAGTAAAACTTGTGTTTCATCTTTTGTAAAATACCACTCACGGTCCCAGTGTGTGTGTAAAATAAGTTGAATTTTTCTCATACCATACTCCTTTTTTTATTTTAATTGGGGAAAATATGATTTATTTGCCTCTATCAAAGCATCTAATATTTTCCGTGCTGTTTTAGCATTATTAATAGTTCGATTTAGTGTTAAGGCTTGCAGTGCTTTTTGATACGATTCTTCAAAATATGCTTCACACGTCAAACGTTCATAAGCATATTGATTTTCAATCAAACCTTTGTAAAATGTAGGTATTTCTCCTATATGGAATGCTCTTGGACCATTGGCTCCTAGAGCAGCACATACTTCTATCATTGCATCGTCTGGAAGATTATTAATACATCCATTATTTTCAATCATCACAATGAACAAATCATTTTTATTATGCAATAATGAGATTGCTACTTCTACTATCATATCTCCGTGTGCATCATTATGAACAACTTGTGAATCTTTCGCACTGTTATTATTAATAATACGATTACACTCTTCAAATACACGTTTTTCTCTTCCCTCTACCACCTCATTGGCTCTGGTTCTCGAGGGATTTATTTTCTTAAATTTTTCTTCTGGATATAAATAATATTGTAAATATGTATTCGGTAAATAATCAGGAAAATCATACAACATATCTTCTACCATTGCGTATGTATCAAGCCATGAAGCGTCTCTTTGTTCAGCATCAACAGGAACAAATCCGTTATTTTTTATGATTAATTTCAGTTGAGGAACTATATCTTCTCCGTCTTTATTAAAAATATGACTAAACCATCCAAAATGATTAAGACCAAAATACACTGGTTGCCAATCTTTTACATCACAATTCAAAAGTCTTCCATACGATCGAAGCAAATTAACAGGCTGATCACAAATATTGATAATTCTTTTATCTTTGGGAAACATTTTTTGAAGTCCGTAAGCGACAATTGCAGCAGGATTTGTATAATTAATAATCCATGCATTTTGAGAGTAATAACGAACCTCCTGTACAAGCTCTATCATGTCACGAATTGAACGTAATCCATATGCAAAGCCACCAGGTCCACACGTTTCTTGTCCTACTACACCAAACTGAA
>JBOFHN010000018.1:0-30367 GCA_051649665.1 Culicoidibacterales bacterium | reverse complement strand
TCCTCTTGTAGGTGATCCAAAGTATTATTTACAAAAAAGTCAATGTGGCGAAGGACAATATTTGCATGCATATCTACTTGGATTTATTCATCCTACAACCGAGAAGTATATGGAATTTATCTCACCATTACCAGAATATTTTACTGATAAATTAAACGAAGTAGGTGTTCAATATGAAATTTAATCTTAAAAAAAATTGGTCATATCTTGTATTTATGGTACCGTATGTAGTTCTTTCTTTATTTTGTATATATGCTCCTAATACAATTTCACTTTTAAATATGAATAAAAATGCAGTTGTCCATTTTCAATTTCACAGAATTATTACAATGTTTTTTATTGATAGAAGTCTTATTTCTATCTTTTTCACACTGTATATTTCATATGTGTTTTTCCAATTTTTAGGAGAAATGTTACCGCAGGTGAAGCTTGTTATTCTTTTACTTTGTTGTATGATTATTTCAGGATTATGTTTTCATTTTATGCCATACACAATATTTAATATAGAATCAGCATTTTTACTTTTTATGCTTGTTTTCTTTTTTACAATTGGTGTTGCATTATTTTTATATCGTGATGAGGTAATGGCAAGAACACTAATTTCACGCATGTGGTTTATTTTATTTTTTGAAGCATTTATTATTATTCAAGGTGGTCCACTATTGATTTTAGTAAATGCGATAGTCGCACTTAGTATTTGTCTTGTTTTATTTTTTACATACTATTTTACGGAACCAAAGAAGGGATACATGTTATGATTGATATTCTATTAGTAGGAATATTACTTTTTATGATCGTATTAGGGTACCATCGTGGCTTTGTTTGGCAAATATTAAAATTTGCAAGATTATTGGTGATGCTTGTTATTATTTATATTTTTGGGAATCAAATTGCACTATTTTTATTGCCGTTTATAAAGCCTTGGATTAATCAATTTTTATTACAAGGTGTAACAGGATCATTGAAAGATCAGCTAGCTTCATTTATTATTCGACTTTGTCTACCGATGATTCTCGTATTTGTAGTTGGAATTATTACAAAGCAACTGCTACGATTATTTCATGGTAAAATAATAAAAAACATTCCTATTGTAGGAATGTTAAATGCGATTTTAGGAAGTGCTGTATCCGTTTTGGAAAGTGTACTTATCTTTTTATTAGTTGTTGCTTTACTTCCAGTTGCTGGAGCGGAATGGAATACATACGTTGTTCAAAATTCATATCTCGTTCGTTTAGCACAAGAACAAATTCCATATTTAATAAATATGCTACAAATGTTTTGGTCATAGCCATTACATTTGTTTTTTTATGTTAGAAAAGTGCATTTTAGAAAAATCATCAAGAGCGATTTTTTGTTTTTTAAGTCGTGTAATTTGCTCATCAACAAGAATACCTGCGCCTTTTTGAAGTGGCTCACCAGCTTTTTCAGAAAGAATATCAAGTTCTTGTAGATATGTTGCACGAGCAATAATCGAAGCCGCAGCAACTTCTAAAAAATCATTTTCAGCTTTCGTTTGAAAGTAATAGAGTTTTTTGAATTGTGGTATTGCCTTTTTAAGATCATGTGTAACGTATTTCCAAAATGTCATCTCTGGTGTAAATTGGTCAACGGTAATACGAGCAGGACGAATATTTGCTTTTGTAAAGAGTGTCGATGTAGTTTGAAGGTGTCCAGCTGTTTTGAGAGCATTGAGATTAATTCCTCTTTGAATAAGTTCGTTATATCGAGGATTGTGAAATATAACGGTATGAGAAGCACAGATATTGCGAATATGGGCTGCAAGAGCCGTATTTTGAGCATCTGAGAGCTTTTTTGAGTCAGTGATACTGAGTGTTCGTAATTGCTCATATTGATGCTCATTTTCAATATAAACAGCACTGACAACAAGTGGACCGAAGACATCACCTGCGCCAGATTCATCACTCCCGATAACAGGATAGTGCGCATTTTTAAAAAGTTGCTTTTGTTTTTTTTGCGTACTGATTTGTGAAAAAAATCGAGCTGCTTCCGATTCGGCATGGCTTCCTTGGAAGGTTACGGTGTGATTTGTGTATATCGTAATCGTAGTTGCTTCTTTTTGCGCAAAAAAGATCACAGATGAAGATGGAAGTTTTTTCGAAAATAGGGTATAATATGAAGTGATTTGATGAAGGGTTGCTTCATCGACATTGGTCTGTTTAAACATGGGACCTCCTAGGAGAAAATATGAATATTTTACAAGAATTAGAATTTAATAATGTGCTGATTGAGATTGCAAAATTTGCACAAACAGCAGAAGCGACTGAATTGATTACTTCTATTATACCATCTTTTGAACATGATGAGGTAATAAAGTTACAACAACGAGCAGAAATCGGTTATATGTATCAAATAAAGTTCGGAATGCCTGATTTTTATCGTCATCATGACATTAGACCTCATATTCAATATGTACAAAAAGAGGGTATTTTGTCAGAAGGAGACTTATTTTTAATATATGAAGCACTCAGTGTGCAAAAAGATATCCAAACATACTTCAGTGATGCAGCTTCTACCATTGAGAAAAGTTGGTATTTGCTTGAAGATGATGGTGAAATGCGCTTACAACTCAAACGGATTTTTCTTGATAATGGAACGATTAAAGATGATGCAACAAAAAATTTACAAGCAATTCGTCTACAAATCAGAAATCTAGAAACAAGAATTCGGGAAGTGTTGATGCGCTTACTTCGACAAAATATGTCTCATTTTTCTGAACAATATATAACAGTACGCGGGAATCGGCTTGTTTTACCTGTTCGTTTTGAGTATAAACATACAGTAAAAGGAATTACACACGACGAATCACAAACGGGTCAAACTGTATATATAGAACCACAAGAAGTTGTGAATATGAATAATGACTTAATGCGACTTAAAAGTGATGAACGTGATGAGATTTTACTTATTCGTAAAATGTTATCAGAACAAGTTTCAGAAAATGGAAGTGCACTTTGGCGTAATTATATTCATACACTTGAGACGGAAGTGATGTTCGCAAAGGCGTCATATCATAGAAAAATAAATGGAGTATTGCCAACATTTGGAGAAACATATACGATACTTGAGGGAAGACACCCTCTTTTAAATGATAATAGTGTTGCAAATGATATTATTTTAGATGCTACAATTCGGACTTTACTTCTCTCAGGACCAAACGCAGGAGGAAAGACTGTTATTTTAAAACAAATCGGTTTATATACGTTAATGGGTCAATCTGGCTTAGCTTTACCAGTTAAGGAAGCTGAAATACCATTTTATACACAAGTAATGGCAGATATTGAAACAGCACAATCGTTATCACAAAATTTATCAACATTTGCGGCACATGTTAAGCGCTTATCAGAAATAGTACATCAAACAGATGATAAAACACTTGTATTACTTGATGAAATTGGAACAGGAACAGATCCGAATGAAGGAGCAGCACTTGGAATTGGAGTGCTACAACACTTAAAAGATGAAGGTGCATTTACAGTTGTATCAACACATTATTCAGAATTAAAAAATTATGGATATAATGAAGATGGTGTACTTAATGCAACACTGGAAATAGAATCTGAAACACTCCGGCCATTGTATAAATTGCGCCTTGGCCATGCAGGTGCATCGCATGCATATTATATTGCTAAAAAATTTAACATGCCAGAGCATATTATTTTTTATTTAGAAGAAGAGTATGAAAAACAAAAAACAACAGGAATTCTTGATTTAGAACAAAAACTGGATGCCCTTGAGAAGGAAAGACGTCAAGTTCAAGAGCAATTACAACAACTTGATATCCTTCAAATTGAGATGCAGGAAGAAAAAATTAAAGTAGCAGCTGAGAGTAATGAAGTGCTTGAACGAGCAAAAAATGAAGCACAGCAAATGATTACTAAAAAAATGCAAGAGGCAGATCAATTACTTGCAACCTTAAAAGAAAAGCAACAATCTGCTAATTTTTCAAATTATGCAGAACTTAAATCAAAATCAAGACAATTAAAACAAATGCCAATTAGTCATATTGAAGAAAAAGAAACAACAGAACTTCATGTTGGTGACCGTGTCCAAGTTGTATCATTATCAACATCAGGTGAGGTTATAGCTGTTGAAAAGGATATGTATACTGTACAAATGGGTATGCTTAAATCAACTGTTGCCCGTGGTGATTTAAAACTATTGACGAAAAAACAAAAGCAAAAGCAGAAAAAACCGCAAGCGATGGTAAAAGTGAAGAAAACACATCAATCATCGGAAGTTGATTATCGAGGTCTTCGATTACATGAAGTGGAAGAACGTTTTGTAAGTGACTTAATGGAACGGCGCGCACATGGTTATCAAGAAGTTCGCATTATTCATGGTCATGGAACAGGTGTAATTCGTAATTATATTCAGCGAACGCTGAAAAAACAGACATTTGTTGAAAGTTATCGATTTGGAATGCAATCGGAAGGTGGCGTCGGTGCTACAGTCGTTTATTTTAAATAAACAATGCAAAACTATCGCACTTTGATATAAAAAATGGTAGAATGTTAAAGATAATAAAAATATGTAGGAGGGTCTTTATGGCTTTAGTAGTAGCAACAAAAGAAAATTTTCAAACAGAAATTGCAACAGGAACAACAGTAGTAGATTTTTATGCTGATTGGTGTGGACCATGTCAAATGGTACTCCCTGTATTAACAGAACTTTCAGAAGAAATGACAGATGTGAAATTCATTAAAGTAAATGTTGATCATTCACCTGAAATCGCAAGTGATTTTGGAGTGATGGGAATTCCAGCACTTTTTGTTTTACAAGATGGAGAGCAAAAAGCGAGCATGGCAGGGTTCCAACCAAAAGAAGCATTAAAAGCATGGATTGAATCAGCAAAATAATCTATTTTTTATAATGGAAAATAGATGTGAAAATGCTTGAATAATAAGTGATTGTATAAACAGTTGTTATTTGTTATAATGAGTAAAAGACATAAACGAATTGGCTAATTTTTAGCCTTTTTGTGCTATTATAGGAGAGATTTCATGGAACGATTACAAAAAGTTATCGCTGCAGCAGGTGTTGCATCAAGGCGAAAAGCAGAACAGATGATTCTTGATGGACGAGTTGAAGTAAATGACCAAATCGTAACGGAACTCGGTGTAAAAGTAAGTAAAAAAGATCAAGTGCGTGTCGATGGAAAAATGCTTTTGATGGAAGAAAAATGTTATTATATGTTAAATAAACCAAAAGGTTATGTGAGCGCGGTAAGTGATGATAAAGATCGTCGTGTTGTAACAGAACTGTTAACGGATGTAACAGAGCGTATTTATCCAATTGGACGATTAGATTATAATACAAGTGGTTTACTACTTTTGACAAATGACGGCGAGTTTGCTCAGTTGATGATGCATCCTAAGTTTAAAATGCCTAAAACGTACATTGCATTAATTAATGGTTTTTTATCACGCGAACATATTCGAGAACTTAAAGCAGGTATTGTTCTTGAAGATGGATATAAAACAGGACGTACGGAAATTAAGGTGTTGCAATTTGATAAAGCACACGATACATCAAAAATTCAAATTACAATTTATGAAGGTAGAAACCATCAAGTTCGTAAGATGTTTGCAGCCGTTGGTAAAACGGTGAAAAGTTTGAATCGAACATCATTTGGTTTTTTAAAGCTTGACCATATTCCAAAAGGTCATTATCGTGAATTGACTAAACAAGAAGTGAAACGTTTATATGTGAGTGCCACTCAAAAACAGGCGGAGTATGAATAATGAAAATTGTATATTATAGTCAAACTGGGAATGTAAAACGTTTTGTAGATAGATTAAAGTGGCAAGATGATGTTCTTGCCATTGATGCGATAGATGGTTGCTTAGAAGAAGATTTTATCATTGTTACAGGAACAACAAATTTTGGTGAAACGCCAGCAATTGTCGACACATTTTTACAACAGAATAAAATATATTTAAAAGCAGTTGCGGCAAGCGGAAATCGTAACTGGGGTGACTTATTTGCAAAAGCGGCAGATAATATCGCCAATGAATACAATGTACCTATTCTTGTAAAGTTTGAACTTTCAGGATTTAATAGGGATATTGACTTATTTAAAGCGGGGGTTGAACAACTTGAGATATCTAGAATTAAATAATGAAGTAATGCAGAAGAAAGAAGGATTCTTTCAACTCGAAAAAGATAAAGAAGCTGTTTTAGATTATAAACGTGAAATTGCTTCAAAATTCAAATCATTTGCGAGTGTTAATGAGCGTATGCATTGGCTCATTGATAATAATTTTTATGAAGATGTATATGAATACTACACAGAAGCACAAGTTGAAGAATTATCTAACATGCTCTATGCGTGTAATTTTGAATTTGCTTCGTATATGGCAATTTCTAAATTTTATCTCGACTATGCAATGAAAACAGATGATAAATCACAGTATTTAGAACATTATGAAGATCGTATTTTAATTGTTTCACTATATCTTGCACGCGGTGATTTTGAAAAAGCAAAAAAGATGGCAATTGCGATGATTGAACAACGCTATCAACCAGCAACGCCAACATTTTTAAATTCTGGAAAAGCACGTCGCGGTGAGATGGTTTCATGTTTCTTACTTGAAGTTGATGATTCACTCAATTCAATTAATTATATTATTTCAACAGCAATGCAACTTTCTAAAATTGGTGGTGGAGTAGGGATCAATTTATCGAAACTTCGCTCTCGTGGAGAATCGATTAAAGGTGTAACAAATGCCGCTAAAGGTGTTGTTCCGGTAATGAAATTGCTGGAGGATGCTTTTAACTATGCTGATCAGATGGGTCAACGTAAAGGTGCAGGTGCAGTTTATTTAAATATTTTCCATAAAGATGTTATTGAATTTCTCGATACGAAAAAGATCAATGCTGATGAGAAAAGTCGTATTCAAACACTTTCACTCGGTCTTATTGTACCTGATAAGTTTTTTGAACTTGCAGGGAAGGGTGAGGACTTCTATACATTCTCACCATATTCAGTATATAAAAAATATAATCAACATTTAGATGATATGGATATTGATCAAATGTATGACACACTCGTTGCTGATACAGATGTTGAAAAGCAGCCACATAGTGCACGTCAATTTTTAATTAAAATTGCACAAACACAGTTTGAATCTGGATACCCATATATTGTTTATTCAAGTGAAGCGAATCGTGCCAATCCATTGAAAAATGTTGGACGTATTAAGATGTCGAATTTATGTACGGAAATTTTCCAAGTTCAAACTACATCTGTTATTAACGATTATGGAATTGACGATGTAATAGGACATGACATTAGTTGTAATCTTGGGTCTCTCAATATTGCAAGTGTTATGGAACGAAAAGATATTAAAGACTCTGTTCATGTAGGAATGGATGCACTCACAGCAGTAAGTGATATGTCATCAATTGCTAATGCACCAGGTGTGAAAAAAGCAAATGAAGATTTCCATTCTGTTGGACTAGGTGCAATGAATTTGCATGGTTATCTCGCTAAAAATCGTATTATGTATGAAAGTGAAGAAGCTCGCGATTTTGTACGCACATTCTTCATGGCAGTGAACTATTATTCAATTGAGAAAAGTATGTTAATTGCGAAAGATCGTCAACAAACATTTGAAGGTTTTAGTGATTCAGAATATGCAAATGGGAATTATTTTGATAAATATATAACAGAAAACTTTGCTCCGAAAACAGCGTATGTATCAGAATTATTTACAGGGATGGAAATTCCAACACCTGCAATGTGGGAACAATTGAAAAATGATGTTATGAAATATGGTTTATACCATGCATATCGACTTGCAATTGCACCAACGCAAAGTATTAGTTATGTTCAAAATGCAACACCATCTATCATGCCTGTAGTTGATCATATTGAAGTGAGAACATATGGAAATGCGACAACATATTATCCAATGCCATATTTATCAAAAGAAATTTTCTTTTACTATAAATCAGCATACAACATGGATATGATGAATGTGATTGATATTGTTGCTGAAATTCAAGCACATGTTGATCAAGGAATTAGTACAATTTTATATGTGACAAGTGAAACGAATACACGTGATCTTGCGAAATATTATATTTATGCACAGCGTAAAGGATTAAAGAGCTTGTATTATACACGAACAAAAAACTTAACAGTTGATGATTGTGTTGCTTGTGCAGTTTAGGAGGTAATTATGTCATTTAATGGTGTAAACTGGAATCGACTCGATGATGATTATACAAAAGTATTTTGGGATCAAAATGTACGTCAGTTTTGGGTGGATGAAGAAATTCCACTCGCTGATGATAAGTTGATTTGGCAATCACTCACACTTGAAGAGAAAACAGCATATGAACAAGTTATTGGTGGATTAACACTTCTTGATACAGAACAAGGTTCAACAGGGATGCCACTCATTTCGCAAGCGGTGGATTCAGCACAACAAAAAGCAGTTCTTGGTTTTATGGGTGCGATGGAGCATATGCACGCTAAAAGTTATAGCAGTATCTTTTCGACACTTTCAACGATGGAACGTATTGATGACATTTTTAAATGGACATCAGAAAATGAATTTTTACAGCAGAAAGTTTCATTCGTAGTTGATAAATATACAAAAATAAAAGACCAAAAATCACTTTATGTTGCAATGGCAACGAGTGTGTTTTTAGAAACATTCTTATTTTACTCAGGATTTTTCTATCCTCTCTATCTTGCAGGACAAGGAAAACTTGTTGCGAGTGGAGAAATTATTAATCTCATCATCCGTGATGAATCAGTCCATGGTGTGTATGTTGGAAGACTTGCACAAGATGCATTTGATAAGCTTACAGATAAAGAGCAAATGGAAGCATCAAAAGAAGTGGTAAGTATTTTAGAACAACTCTTTAAAATAGAACAGCATTATACACGTGATATTTACGCACAAATTGGTTTAATTGATCCAGTTGAGCAGTATGTGAAATACAATGCAGATAAAGCAATGATGAATCTTGGACTTGATCCATATTTCAACGTTACAGGTGAGGATATTAATCCGATTGTTTTAAATGGACTACGTACAGAAACAAAAAATCACGACTTTTTCTCAACAAAAGGGAATGGATATATAAAAACAACAAATGTTGAAACATTAAAAGATGAAGACTTTGATTTTGATTTTTAGGAGGAATGAACTATGTCAATTCATTATTATGAAATTGTAAAACGCGATGGAACATCAGCACGTTTTGATGTAATCAAAATTGTAAATGCAATTCAAAAAGCAGCTGCAGAAACAACAACAGAAATTGACTATGAAAAGATACGTGCAATCACAAATGCAATTGAAAAAGAAATTCAACACCGTTCACTGACTGTCGAAGAAGTTCAGGATATGGTCGAAGTTGGTTTGATGAAAGAATTTCCACAAGTTGCAAAAGCATATATTTTGTATCGAGATAATCGAAACAAACAACGTGAAGCAGGATTAATTAAATAAGATTAAAGAACAGAAAGAATTTTCCTTTCTGTTTTTTTATAAGAATAAATGTAAAACATGTTTGACATTTAAGATTGCGTGTGATAAACTTGAAATGTAAAATAGATTTGACATTGGAGATGATTAAAATGGAAAAATTTAGAGTGAGTATTGTATATCAAATATTGTACTTCATCCTGACAATTACATGTATCCATTCAGGAGTTATTCGTTTATTTACAACTATTAATGAAATGGTTTTAACTTTTCAGTTAACTTTACCATTAATAATACTTATTGCATTATATCTAATAAATATTGTGCACTTTTCTAAGCTAAAAATCCAAGATTACTTATGGGCACCTATAATTTTCAAATCAAATGATGAACGTGAACAAAAAATAATGAATGAAGTATCTATTAAGGGATTTAAAATTATATTTCCTCTTTGTGTAGTAATAGGATTTGCATTTATATTTGTATACGGAATCTTTCAGTCATTTATTGGTAATATGAATCAAGAGTATGTAATCTATATCATACTAGACTTATTTTGGAGTGCATTTTCACTTCCATATATTATTTACACAATTAAAGTCTATCAGGGAATAAAGAAGGTGTAATATGATTATTCCAAAAGTAAAAGAATTAAGAAAAAATAGTGGTTATACGCAAGAGGAACTAGCGAATATACTTGGAGTTTCAAGACAAACAATTATATCAATTGAAAAAGGTGGATATGAACCAACGCTCACTCTTGCATTTAAAATTGCAGAAGTATTTCAAGTACGAATAGATGAAGTGTTTAGTTTAGAAAAGAGTGAGGCATAATATATGGAAATAATAAATAAAGAACGAGTGGTACAACTTCTTAATCAAAAACAAATACTAGTTTCTGTCACAAAAACAGTTGGTGTTGAAGAAATGGAAGTTTTATATAAATACGGTTCTCGTCATTTTGGTGAAAATCGTGTGGAAACATTTTTAGAAAAGGTAGAATATTTTAAGAATCATGATGATATTAAATGGCACTATATTGGATCGATACAATCAAGACAAGTGAAAAAAGTGATTCAACATATTGATTATCTTCACGCTCTTTCGAGTCATTCAGTAGCAAAAGAAATCGAGAAGCATGCTCTAAAACCAATAAAATGCTTTATCCAAATCAACTGCTCAAATGAAACTCAGAAAAGTGGTTTAGTGCCTGAAGAAGCAGCACAGTTTTATCAGGATATGCTACAATATTCTAAAATTCAAATTGTTGGATTGATGACAATGGCAGCATACACGGATAGTGAAGCAGAAATCAGAAACTGCTTTAGAAAACTCGCTACAATTCGTGATGAAATAAATCCAAATTTGAAACTTTCAATGGGGATGAGCAATGATTATGAGATTGCGATAGCAGAAGGAAGTGATTTTATTCGTGTGGGGAGTGCACTGTTTGAAATGAAATAGTGATAAAAGTGTGAAAAGTGTTTTGTGTTGGAAAAGTTACAATAATTCTTCCTTTTATTATTATGATATTTTTGCTATAATGAGATTAACGTTGTGATAACACTTTTTTTAAAAGTGATTCATTACAGAATGGTGTGTTCGAAAGGACACACCATTTGTTGTATCAATTTAGATAAATATAGAAGGAAGGCGTCTTCATGAATAAACGATTTCAACATCCATTTATCTCTCTAAAACATAAAAATTTTCGTTATTATTGGATTGGTATGTGTACTTCACTCATTGGAACATGGATGCAAAATATTGCCCAACCATGGCTTGCATATCAATTAACAGGGTCACCAATGCTTTTAGCATTTGTGAGCGCTATGCAATTTTTACCGATGTTACTCGGTGGACTTTTTGCAGGGGCAATTGTCGAACGTTTTTCTAAGAAGAAGATATTAATGCTCACACAAAGTACGGCGATGCTTATTACGCTAATTATTGCTATCCTTACTCTCACAGGATCAATTACATATTGGCATATTTTAATTTCTTCAACACTTCTTGGAATTGTTAATGCATTTGATATGCCAGCTCGGCAGACATTTGTTGTTGAACTTGTCGGAAAAGATGATCTACAAAATGCTGTTTCATTAAATTCAATGGCTTTTAATGTGGCACGTATTATTGGGCCTGCAATGGCAGGAATTATCATGGGAGTGCTTGGAGTTGGAAGTTGTTTTTTAATTAATGCAATCAGTTTTGGGGCAGTACTTCTAAGTTTATTTTTTATCCGTAGTCATGAAGAACACCATCTTGAACATGAGAAAAACAACATTTTTAAAGAAATTATAGATGGTATTCGTTATATTCGACATCATCGAATATTATGGAACGGTATCATTGTAATGGCAGTTGTAGGGACATTTGCACCGAATTTAAATGTTCTTGTTCCTATTTATATTCGCGAAGTTTTCCATAGTTCTGAACTTACTTTTGGATTTATGATGTCACTTATGGGAGTTGGCTCATTTTTAGGTGCGATGTTTACCGCATCTTTAAAAGGAGAGCCAAAACGGAAAATTGTTTATGTATTTCCAGTAATTATTGCTGCGCTACTTATCATTTTAGGTATTTCGACAAAATATGTCTTATTTATGATAGGAATTGTATTGTTTGGAATTTTCTTAATTACATTTGTTACGACTGCCAATTCCTTACTTCAATTCCATGCGGAAAATCGCTATCGAGCACGTGTGATGAGTGTTTATTCACTCGTGTTTGCGGGAACAACGCCAATAGGAAATGTGTATGCAGGCTTTATTTCTGAACATTTTGGACCACAAGTAGGTTTTATTGCGTGCGGAGTTATTATTTTATTGTTGATGAGTTGGTTTTATTTATTTCACTATCGAAAAATGAAAATAAATTAAAAAAGAGTTTGCTTATGCAAACTCTTTTTGATGTTTTAATCGTTATTATCTGAGTCTAATTGTTTGATAAAAGAACTAACATGACGCTTAAGATGTCTTGTTGCATTCATATCACCATGTGAAAAATAACTAATAAGAGATTTTCCTGCTGAGGTAGTATTAGCAAATGCAAATTGTGTGTAGCCATCTTGTGAATCATTGATGAAAATGGAATGCTGTTTAGCAATTTTAATAAGTGCTTGATGAAGTTCAACATCAGGTGTTGCAAGAATAATTAATTGCGGTTTAATATCATGAATATATTGCGTAAAATTGACTGAATCAACTGCCTTAACAATTCTTATGGCATCTTGAGGGAATGTGGGGTTAAATAGAGGAGAAATAGCGGTAACTTGAGCACCAGCTTTGAGTAGTTTATTCGTTTTACGTTTTGCTACTTTTCCACCACCGATGACCAGTACAGACATTTCATTAACATCAATAAAAAAACCTAAATGCATAATTAACCTCCAAATGTTTGACAGAGAAGACCAAGTTCAAGTGCAGCATAAGTAATTATTTTATGAGCACCAGCACGTTTAAATGAAATCATTGTTTCAATCAAGGCTTGTTCATAATTGAGAAGTTGTTGTTGCTGCATTAATTTTAAACTCGTATATTCACCACTTACATGATATGAGATGAGTGGTACATCAAGAATGCTTGACAACTCTTTGACGATGTCTAAATAGGGAAGACCAGGCTTAATGATAATTGCATCACTTTGTTGTTGAATGCTATCTTTTGCCTTTCGAATATATTCATTAGATGTATAATTCAGTTGATAAGCTTTTCGATCACCGAATGTCGGTGTTGAATTTGCTGCATCTCGAAAAGGACCATAATAATTAGATGCAAATTTTACAGCATAATCAACGACAAGGGTATGAGTGAAGTTATTATTGTCAAGAATTGTTCTTATTTTTTCAACATGATTATCAAATACACAAGATGGAGCGATGATATCTGCGCCTGCTTTTGCGTAGGCAAGTCCAATTTGTGCTAATAATTCTTCACTTTTTTCAAATTGATAAGTCTCATTTTCAACAATACAGCATTGTCCATTTTCAGTGTAAGCACACAGGCAGAGGTCGGCTAAAATAGTGATGTGCGGCGCATTTTGTTTAAGATATTGTATGGCTGAAATGACAGGATTTTTTTCTGTAAGAGCAACGTCTCCAGAAGCGCTTTTTTCAGATGGAAGACCAAAAAGTAAGATTGATGTGATGTGAGCCTGATTTAATTTTTCAATGAGATTGTCGAGTTGATTTAGTGGATATCGATAGACATCAGGCATACTTGGAATTTCTTCACAGGTATTTCCAGCAGTAATAAACACCGGATAGATGAAATCTTGTGCATCTAATCGATACTCTGAAAAAAAACTGCGCATAGTGTTTGTTTGTTTTAAACGTGTAAATTGTTGAGTCATAGAGAAAATCGCTCCTTAAAATATAAATAAATATGTTGATAAAATTGTTCATGTTGATTTGTTTCAACTAAAATAGTATTTTGAAATGGACTTGCATGAGCAAGTTCATATACATTTTTCCCAAAACAAAAGAGTGGTAGAGTAAAAAACTCAGTGATGTTATCATTTTGAATAGATTCAACAAGTGCTTCTAAAGTACTTGGAGAGTATACAGTAATTGCATCAAATGATGAAGTTGGAAGTCGATTTGAATTTGTATTTAATTCAAATATTGGGATAATGATATGATTGAAATCTTCATTTAATCGTATATCTTTACCGTATGAAGATGTTAGAACCACTGTGTTTTTGGTTGAGTATTTGTCAATATAAGATTGAAGAGAAGTTATATGCTGATCGTATATTACATTTTGAAAAAGAGTATCAGAAATTTGTTTTGTTTTTGGACCAATAACAACAATTTCCTTTGCCTTCCAATTAATTGCAATATTTTTTGCATATTCAGCGGTAATTGGTGATGAAATAATAATCGTTTTTGCTTCATTTAACTGCTTAAATTGTGTATCTGAAAGAGATAGAGGTGATGGTGAAAGAAGGGGGATGTGCGTAGTTTCTAGTTGATATGCATGATCTAATTTCCCAAAATCAGCACTATCAATTTTAGTTGCGAGAATTTTTGGATAATAATACTTCTTCCAATGCGAAATAGTTGGAGAAACAATGATTATTGCAGGATTTTTTTGGTTGTATTTTTGCATTTTATGAGAGAGTGTTGGCAATGTTGCACATGTAATTTGTTGATTAGGATATGTACCATTTGAGATGGCAATAGCGAGTGTAGAAGAAGGGAATCCAGAAGAAATCATCTGCTTTGCAATCGTATCAAAATTTTTAACTGACATTAAAAAAACATACGAGTGTTGCTTATTTTGATAAGAAAATTCAGGAACTTGATTTTTTGCATTCATACCAGTTAAGATTGTTATGCCATGTGAGACATCGCGTAAGGTAAGTGGTAGACCAATTGAACTTGCAATAGCAAGGCTGCTACTGACACCAGGAATGATGGTAACAGGAAAGTGATGATGTTTTGCAATTTTGTATTCTTCAAAGCCACGTCCAAATAAAAATGGATCTCCAGATTTAAGACGAAGAACTCGCTTATTTTGATTTAAATAAAATAAAATACGTGTATTAATTGTAATTTGTGTATTGGTTTTCTCCTTAATATCTTTACCAACATACTCAATTATAGTGTTGGGAGAAGCATGAGAAAGTAGGGCTTTGTTAATAAGGCGATCATAAAGTATAACATCAGTTTCTGCGATGAAATCTTTTAAAGTAGATGTTGTAAGTTCTTCATGATAAGGACCACATCCAGCAAGATATAAGTGTGCACGTTTCATCACTGTTGCTCCTTTCTTATACAATCAATATCTTGCTTTAAATCATCAAGAAATGAATGAAGTGGGTATGTTTTATTTAAAATGATTTCGTGTTCTTTATTTGTTGTTTCATTTACCTCAAAGCAATAAAAATAAATTGTAGCTGTTTTTTGTGCTACTTCAACAAATGCACCAAATGGTGTATGACAGCCACCACCATAGCGCCGATTTAATTCAATTTCAAAGGCAACTGCTTGTGCTTGATTTGACTTGTGAAGTGGTTTGAGCAAATCGTACATCATATGGTCATTTTCTCGAATTTGTAATCCTAACATACCTTGTCCAGGTGCAGGAACAATTTCTTTTAATGAAAATATTGTTGCAACTTCATGTTCGAGATGAAGACGCTTGACTCCAGCATAAGCAATAACGATACCATCAAATTCACCATCTTTTACTTTTTGAATACGTGTATTTATATTTCCTCGAATGGGAATAACATCTAAATCATTTCTTAAATTTTTAATTTGCCTCATTCGTCTGAGTGAAGAAGTTCCAATTTTTGCACCATAAGGGAGTTGATCAAATGGAATAGATGAAATTAAACAATCGCGCGGATCTTCACGTTCTGGAAAAAATGGAATAATTAATCCATCGGGTTGTTTGACAGGGAGGTCTTTTAGTGAATGAATTGCAAGATCAATTTGATTAGCTAATAATGATACTTCGATTTCTTTGACAAATTTATTTTTAAGACTCTCATCATTTTTTGGAATTGACATGTCAATATCACCAGCAGTTACTATTGGTGTAAACTCAAACATAACTTGTGGATGGTGGTGCTTAATGAGGTCGATAGTAATATCAGATTGTTTAACTGCGAGTTTAGATTTCCGACTTCCGATACGAATAACTGACATGCTTTAATCCTCGATATCTGTGATTTTTTGTGTAAGTGCTTCAAGAATAAGTGGGTGTGTGCCAAGTGATGAAGTAACTTCATATGTAACTGTACTATTCACTGTTATTTCCTCAATATATTGTGGGATGTGTTTTGTGAGATGAATACCTCCATATAGCAAAAAAGGAATTGCAATAATATGTGTACAACCTAAGTCAATAAGTTGACGAGTTCCTTCTTGTATTGTTTGATCAGAAAAATCAAGTAGAGCACCAACAAGTGGGTGTGAAGTTTTATTTTTCATCAGTTCACAAAGTTGAAAAAAGTGGACATTGTTATCTTTTGCTCGAGAGCCGTGTCCGACGATAATAATACCTTTTTTATTCATAAATAATACCTCTCTTATTTGATTGTTTTTAAATATGCTGATGCATTTGCTAGATGAATAGAGATATATTTTTGCTGGATACGAATATATCCATCATCTTGAAGTTCATGCATGAGGCGTGAAATAGTTTCTCGATTACTCCCAATGAAATCAGCAAGGATTTGCATTGATAGCGGAATTCGAATGGTCAACCAGTCATCTTTGGATGTGACACCAAAATCATAAGCAAGCTTCCAAAGACGAGCTAATAATCGATCTTTGATAGGAAGATTAAAATTTTTAATTTGGCGCTTTAATCGTGATTGAACTTTTTCTTGATAAGCGATGAGGTTGAGAGCAGCAAGAGGAAAATTTAATAGTAAATTTTGAAACTCACGTTGTGAAATAATTGCAATTTCACCATCGATAAGTGATTTACAGTATTCAGTATGATCACTTATTGATAATGGAAAAGTGGAAAGCATTTCATTAGCTCCAAGAATATATAAAACTTTTTCACGGCCTTTAAGACTGGATTTAATAATTGCAAATGCTCCCGAAATAGAGAAAATGACATGATCAGGGTATTGAATTTGAGGAGCGAAACGAAAATTTTTCTTGATAGGGATGTAGGTGAGGTGCTCTTTAAGCTGACAAAGTGCATTCTGATCAAGTGATTGGTATATAAATTGCACAAAAACGCCTCCCTTTTAATAAAAATACTATAGCATGAAACTTAAATTGATACAAGCGTTTTTTGATGAAAAACGTGATATAAATCACGGTTTTAAAAGTGAAAAAATTATATAATGGTTGTGAATTAATTATTTTTATTCAGGAGGATACATAAATGTATAACGAAACATATGAAGCAGTTGCCCAAGCCGCGTTAGCAAAGGAAACTTTTTGGAAAAAAAATAAGGTTGGGTATATTATCGCATCACTTGCAGCTGGGATGTATGTAGGATTAGGAATTATTTTGATTATGACGATTGCTGGACGGTTAGGAAAAGCACTTGCGATTTTTAATCCAGATTTAGGTAAGTTTTTAATACCGCTTGTTATTGGCCCTTGTTTTGGAATTGCCCTTTCACTTGTAATTATGGCGGGAAGTGAACTTTTTACAGGAAATAATCTTGTAATGACAGTTGGAGCGCACGCTAGAAAAATAAATATGAAATCGTTGATGACTATTTGGATTGTAAGTTTTATTGGTAATTTAATTGGATCAATTGTTCTCGGTGGTTTATTTGTTTTAAGTGGTCAGCATAAAAATGGATTTGCTGTTGATTTTATTCGTAATTTAACAGCGATGAAAACAAGTGCACCAGCTATGGAATTGTTCTTCAGAGGAGTCATTTGTAATATGCTTGTGTGTCTTGCTGTATTAACATCAATTCGCATGAAGTCAGAAACAGCGAAATTAATTATGATTTGGTGGTGTTTATTTGCCTTTATTACAATGGTAACTGAGCATTCAATTGCAAATATGACAATTTTTGCTGTCGATATGTTTTCACAAGGACCACAATATATTTCGGGTTATGTATATAATTTAGCATATTGCACATTAGGAAATATTGTCGGTGGTGGTTTGATTATCGGTGGTATTGTAATTGCAACGGGACGTAAAACAAAAACAGCATAATATGAAAATATTTTGACTATGAAAGGACGAACATTATGAAAGTTCAAACAAGTATTCAAGCATTTGATGAAATGCTTGCTTCACTCCAAATGGAATATGATGTTTTTGCACCTGTTTCTTTAGCCTATAAAGGAACATTCTCGGATACAGATAGTATTCGATATCAAACAATTGATTCAATACTTGAGGCGGAATTTGATAAAAAATCTCATTTTTCAGCTAAAGAAGTTGTATCGCCAATTACACAAAGACTTTTTTACTTTATGAATGGTCAATATATTACTCCAGAAGTATCAGAAAAGAAAGCTCTTGTTTTTTTACGTGCTTGTGATCTTCATGCGTTTACAAGAACAGATTTGATTTATTTGAAAAACGGATTTGAAGATCCATATTATAAAGCGTTACGTGATAAGGTGAAATTTGTTTTATTTGGTTGTAAACAATCATTTGAATCATGCTATTGTGTCAGTATGGGAACAAATAAAAATGATATGTATGATATGGGATTCGATATAAAAGATGGTCAAATTTTTCTTGATGTTAAAGATGCTGATTTACAAGCTTATTTTTCAGGAGAGAAAACAGAATTTGAAATTCCATATGTGAAAGAAAATGAAACAGTTGTGAATTTACCAGATGTCACAACACTCAACCTTGAAAAGGTGATTAACCATCCACTCTGGGAAGAATACAATACGCGTTGTATCGCTTGTGGAAAGTGTAACTTTGTTTGTCCAACATGCACATGTACTACAACACAAGATGTTGCGTATGTAGAACAACCACAAAATGGTGAGCGTCGTCGTGTATGGGCATCGTGCATGGTTGCTGGATTTTCTAATATGGCAGGAGGTCATGACTTCCGTACTGAAAATGGTCAAAAAATGCGTTTTAAAACAATGCATAAAGTATTTGACTTTCAAAAACGCTTTAATATGACAATGTGTGTTGGTTGTGGTCGTTGTGATGATGCATGTCCTGAATACATTTCATTTTCAAATATTATTAATAAAGTAGCCGGTGCACAAAAGAGAGGTGAAGTATAATGGAAAATATCTATCTACCTAAACCATATAAATTATTAAATGTAGAACAAAAAACTGCTGTTGAAACGCAATTTACAGTTGAATTTGATAAAGAAGCACATGCAGGACAATTTGTTCAAGTTTCACTCCCAATGGTAGGAGAGTGTCCAATTTCACTCGCATCAATTAATAAAGAAGAACAAACGCTTGATTTACTCATCCGTAAAGTCGGTGTTGTTACTGATGCTATTTTTAATACACCAATTGGTGGTGATTTACATTTGCGTGGTCCATTTGGAAAATCATTTCCAATTGATCAATACAAAGGGAAACATCTTGTTGTTGTTTCAGGTGGTTCAGGAATTGCACCTGTTCAGCCAATTATAAAATACTTTGAAAAAAATCCAAATGAAGTGAAGTCACTTTCTTTGATATCAGGATTTCGTGATGAAAATAATATTATTTTTAAAGAAAAATTCGAAGAGTGGAGCAAGATTTCTAATTTTGATATAACAGTTACTGTTGATAAATCAAATGGTACAGCAATGCCTTTTGAAGTTAAAGAAGGTCTTGTTACAAAGTGGATTGAAGCATTTGATTTTAAAGCACCGAAAGAAGACTATATCTTTGTTGTTGTTGGTCCACCAATGATGATGAAGTTCTCAACACTTGAAGTGAGCAAACATGAAATAAAAGATAAACAAATTTGGGTATCATTTGAGCGGAATATGTCGTGTGCAGTTGGTAAATGTGGCCATTGTAAAATTGATGAAACATATATCTGTTTAGAAGGTCCAGTATTTAATTATGAAAAAGCTAAGACACTACTTGATTAGGAGGAGAGAACATGCGCGATATTAATCGAAAAATAGTAACGAAAAATGCCTTTCGAATTACGAAAGATCGAACAAAAACAGCACTTCGCATCCGTATTCCAGGTGGTGAACTTCCAGCAACGCTATTACCACTGCTTGCTGAAATAGCAACAACATATGGTGATGGTAACCTTCATATGACAACCCGCCAAGGATTTGAAATTACAGGTATTGATTATCAATATATGGAAGAAATCAATCAAAAGATTCAACCAATTATTGATACGTTAGAAATTAATCAAATTACACCAGGGACAGGATATTCTGCAGCAGGAACACGAAATATTGCATCGTGTATCGGAAATAAAGTATGTCCGAAAGCTGCATTCAATACAACAAAACTAGCTAAGCGTATTGAAAATGAAATATTTCCACATGATTTTCACTTTAAAATTGCAGTAACAGGATGTCCAAATGATTGTATAAAAGCCCGTATGCATGATTTTGGAATTATGGGGATGGCACTTCCTGAATACGAGTCAGATCGTTGTGTAAGTTGTAATCGCTGTGTAAATGTATGTAAAAAGGTCTCAACAGGATCACTTTCAATGGTGAACAAAAAAATCGTCAGAGATCATGATAAGTGCATTGGCTGTGGAGAATGTGTTCTTCATTGTCCAACAGGAGCATGGACACGTAGCGATAAAAAATATTATCGCCTTGCTATCATGGGACGAACAGGTAAGAAAAATCCACGTCTTGCAGAAGATTTACTCATGTGGGCAGATGAAGAATCAATTGTTAAAATTATTAAAAACACGTATGAATACGTTGATAAATATATTGATCGTAAATTACCAAAAGAACATATTGGATATATTGTAGATCGAACTGGATTTGAAGAGTGGAAAAAGTTCGCTTTTAAAGATGTAGAACTTGATGAAATGGCAAAAGTTCGTGAAACAGTACATTGGAGTGGTATTTATTATGGAGTACGCTAATATGCTTAGTGATGAACAAATTAGAGAATTTGTCGATTTTTTATTCACACTGAATCACCCGTATACAAAAGTGCAACTAGAAGAGTCAGATATAGCGGAAATGGCGTACGAAGGTGATTTATTTATTTTGAAATTCAATTTCCCGTACATTGGTACTGAACAAGAAGTTGGAAACTTAAAACGAAAAGTATTATCAAAATTAAAGCTTGACTTTGGGTTACCTAAAGTTCGTATTGAATTTCTTGAAGATAATCAAAAGCCAGTCGAAGAAAAGTACTCACACCTTATCAATAATCCAAAACTTCGTGTCATCGCTGTTGTTTCAGGAAAAGGCGGTGTTGGAAAGTCAACAATCGCAATTGCAATTGCTAAACATTTTGCAAAGCAGCACAAAACAGCACTGATTGATTTTGATATTCATGGTTCAAGTATTTTTGGCTTTAATCAAATTCAACCAGAAATCAATGTCATTGACGGGAAACTTTATCCGTATCAATTTGAAAATATTGAAATGATGAGTGCGTCTATCTTTGCTCAAAGTGATGAAGCACTTGCGTGGCGTGCTGCAATGCTTCGCCAAATTTTAGAAAGTATGTTATATGAGGTTGTTTGGTCAGAACAAATTCAGACATTGATTATCGATATGCCACCGGGAACAGGTGATGTATTACTTGATTTTATGCAAATGTATCCTGATGCAGAAGTTCTTCTTGTGACAACGCCGGATAAAGAAGCAGCTAAAATTGCGATGAAGTCAGGAAAATTATTGAAAAAGCACGGAAAACAAACTATTCTTGGCGTTGTTGAGAATATGAGTTACTTGATGAATGGAGATGTGAAGATGTATCCATTTGGTCAAGGAGGCAGTCATTTAATAGCGGAAACACTTGCTATTCCAGAACTCGGATCGATTCCCTTGTTTTCTGATAAAGCAGAACAAGCTGTCGCATTAGTAAAGCATATTGATGAAATGTTTGGAGGAAATTAAGATGAGTTGTACATTTGAAAATGAACAATCCGTGATTGATAAAGTAAGAGAAATGGGATTTGAAAACAAAGAAACTGAAGTGTCACATCAAATTGATTGCGCTTGTGGGACAACTTTTTTGATGGAGACATGTCTTGTACATTGTCCAAACTGTCGAAGTGTTTATGCTGTAACACCGTGTCATTCAGATGATTATTCTTCAATTGCAAAAGGAAAATAAAAGGAGTTCAAATTTGAACTCCTTTTTATATTAATTAAAAAATTTCTCAATCACTTCAATAATTCCATCTTCATCATTTGTTGCGGTGATATAATCAGCATGAGATTTTACAGTATCATTTGCATTTCCCATCGCTACACCAGTACCGGCTGCTTGAATCATTGTGATATCATTGCCACCATCGCCACATGTGACAACATCGCTAATATTGATATTAAGATGATCACATAATCGCTTAAGGGTAAGTGCTTTATCGACTGTTTTTGATGTTACTTCTAAAAAGCAAGGCATTGAGATGCTCAATTGGAAATCATTACCATACTTTTCATTTGCTAAGGACAGTGCTTTTTTAGTAGGTTCAGCGTCATTAGCAATAATCATTTTAGGTGTAGGTGTAGCAAAATCAGTTATGTGAGTAGCTACTTTTGTTGTGAGGTGATTTAAACTTGCTTCAAGTGTAGACCATTCATTAACACGAGAAACAACAAGTGAATCATTATTATATGTAATGAGTGAGGCTTCAAATAAATCTGCAATTTCAAGAAATTGAGAAACCGTTTTTGCATCTAATTGATCTGCGAACAAAAGTTCATCTTGCTGTGTATGATTTAAATGAGCACCATTATACGAGATGAAGTAATTTGTTGATTGATCAAGTTCGAGTTCTTGAATGAGAGGCAACATACCGGGTGTTGGTCTTCCTGATGCGAGGACCACGTAAATCCCACGTTGTGAAAGATTTTTAAGCGCTTGTTTTGTTTTGTCTGAAATAGTATGTTGAGAAGTAAGTAATGTTCCATCAATATCGAGGACAAGCATTTTATTTTGCATATAATCATTCCTTTATGAGTAAAAATCAGTTATAATATAAAGTATATCAAAACTAGATGTTATTTGAAAGGTAATTTATGAAAAATCAATATAAATCAGGGTTTGTTGCCCTTGTCGGAAGACCGAATGTCGGAAAATCTACGCTCCTGAATGCTTTAATGGGACAAAAAATTGCAATTATGAGTGATAAACCACAAACTACACGAAATAAAATTCAAGGTATTTACACAGATGGTGATGCGCAGATGATTTTTATCGATACACCAGGAGTGCACAAACCACAAAACGAACTTGGAAATTATATGAATCAAGCAGCGCAATCAGCAATAGGTGATGTTGATGTTATTTGCTACATGATCAGTGGACCAGAAAAGTTTGGAACTGGTGATCAGTTTGTCCTCGATCTTGTTAAAAAGACGAAAAAGCCACTTTTTTTACTTGTAAATAAAGTTGATATCATGAAACCAGAGAAACTGGTTGAAGTCGTGAGTGAAGTGAGTCAGCATGCTGATTTCACAGCTGTTATTCCAATTTCTGCAATGTCAAAAGTAAATGTTGAGGTTTTACTCGAGGAAATTAAAAAAGTACTCCCAGCAGGTCCACAATACTATGATGAAATGACAGTAACAGATAGTCCAGAACGCTTTATCATGGCGGAACTTGTACGTGAAAAGGTTCTCCATTTAACAAATGAAGAAGTCCCACACTCAGTTGCTGTTATTACAGAGGAAGTAAAACGCGAGGAAGATGGTCGTTTATTTGTTCGATGTGTCATCATTGTGGAGCGCCAAGGACAAAAAGGAATTATTATTGGGAAGCAAGGTCAATTGATTAAAAAGATTGGTCAACGGGCGCGTCGTGATATGGAACGTATATTTGATGAGAGTATTCACCTAGAAACATTTGTTAAAGTAGAGCCAAAATGGAGAGATAAACAACTACAATTACAAAACTTTGGTTATAATAAGAAGGAAATTGAATGATCGATGGAATTGTATTAAAGAAGCAACCTTATCAAGAAACAAGTGAACTGTTAACGATTTTAACGCGTGATATTGGTAAAATTAATGTGTTGGCTCGAGGATCACTTAAACCGAATGGTCCACTTTTTGGTGCCACACAATTATATACATATGGTGTATTTGATATTCACTTGCGTTCTGGATTGAGTACGATGTACAAAGCCGAAACGAAACGGTTATATGAAGTTTCAAGTGATATATATTCACAAATTGGATATGCGTATATTGCTGAACTATTTTTATACTGCTTTGAAGAACGAATTGCCACACCAATATTATTTGATTGGGTTATTGAAGGATATACAATTTTGAAACAACCTGAATTGTTGTACTATGTACTGACAAAGACGTTGTTTCTTTTTCAAAAGATAATTGATGAACCACTTGTATATACAACGTGTGTACATTGCCAGAAAAAGGATGCGTCGATGATTGGATTTTCATTTTGGAATAGAGGTTTTATATGTCAAGATTGTCAAAATCATCTTCAATATGAAATTGAACCGCGACTCATGCGTTTACTTATTGCTTTGGAAAAAGATGAGTCACTTGATTTTACACAGATGAGTATTGATGAATGGAAAATGTTATTTAATCATTATACGATGTATTTTCAAGAACAGCTAGGTATTATTCCAAAAAGTACACATGTACTTAAACAACTTTAAATTAAAACGTTTTGGAGGATGAAGCTATGAAAAAGCCTGAACAATACGGGAAAGCGACGTTAAATGTTCGCTATGCTGAAACAGATCAAATGGGAGTTGTATATCATGCTAATTATTTGATTTGGTTAGAACTCGGAAGGGATGCATTTTTAACGCAAGTCCTTCAAAAAAATTATATTGAACTAGAAGAGAAAAATATTATTGCACCAATTACGGAAGTAAATGTTAAATATATTAAGCCGGCAAAATACGGAGATGAAATAACGATTCATACATGGGCAGCTAAAGCAACCCCACTTCGTGTAGTGTATCATTATGAAATTTATAATCAGAATGAAGAATTACTAGCACGAGCTGAAACACAAGGTGTATGTGTAGAAAAAGAAACATTTAAACTTGTTAATATCGAAAAATCAGCTCCTGATTGGTATGATGCTTATCAAAACTTTATGAAGAAATATATGGAGAAAGAATAGTATGAAGCAGCTTGTATCAATTATCATCCCTTCATATCAGGGAGAAGCATATATTTCGCGCTCAATTGATTCTGCATTACAACAAACATACACAAATATCGAAGTATTGATCATCGATGATGGGTCAACCGATAATACAAAATCAGTAGTGAAATCGTATATTGAAAACGATAAAATCCAGTATATATATAAAGCAAATGGTGGATTATCAGATGCTCGAAATGTTGGTGTTAGTCATGCGCAAGGAGAATATATCTATTTTCTTGATAGTGATGATTGGATTGAGAACGACTATATTGAAAAGATGATTAATAGTGCACTTAAAAATAATTCAGACATTGTTCTATCCTCAATTATCATGACAGATGGAAAAGAAGAAACATTGAGATCTGATACTTTCCTAAATGAAATACAAGACGAAAACGTCCGTAACTTTTATACACCTATTCACTTTCATCCAATTATGCAAAATAAACTTTTTAAAGCATCATTGATAAAAGATAACGCAATGTTATTTCCTCTTGGATTATATTATGAAGATGTATATTTCTTTGTGCAGGCATTTGAAAAAGCATCTGTTGTGAGTAGATGCCCAAGTGCACACTTTTATTATTTTCAACATCAAGCGTCAATTATGAAGCAAACATCAAAAAAATTACTAGATATAGAGCGCGTATTTGAGCAATTGATGATAGATACTCCAACTTTGCAGCAAGAGAAGTGGTTCGAATATTTATGTATCAGACATCTTTATCTTGCTTCAACACTTCGTGCTATACACGCCAAAGATAAGCAATTATTAAAACTTGTTGTAACATCACATAAGCAATTTATTGAAAATTATTTTCCAAATTGGAAACACAATCCATTTTTAAAACAGAGAGAATTGTATAATTCTTTTGGTCAATATATGTATGTTCGCATTGTGAGCATGTATGGATATAAGGTTGGGAGTTCAATTGCTAAATATATCATATAGAAAGGGTGACGTCATGATACCTAAAATTGTATATTACTGTTGGTTTGGAAATGCAAAACCAATAAATATTCAACTGCGCATTGAACAATGGAAAGAGATATTGAGTGATTATACGTTTGTTGAAATTAATGAACAAAACTTTAATTATGAACAATATCAATTTACAGCAGATGCTTATCAAGCTGGAAAATATGCGTATGTATCGGATGTTGCTCGACTTGATTTTTTATATGAAACAGGTGGTATTTATTTAGATACAGATGTCGATGTACTACAATCTTTTGAACCATTTTTACAAGAAGAGGTACTTCATCTATCAATGGAGTACTATGGGTATGAAATTACAGGTGTAAATGTTGGTACAATATTGTGTCCGCAACATCACCCTGTTATTAAACATGTTCGTGATTTAGTGATTCAATCAATATACAGTGAAAAACGACCAACAATTAATGTTTATTTTAATCGTGTGCTCTCGGATTTGAAATATAAGAACCAAGCGCAATATTTTTCAGACTTGAAAACACGTGTGTATCAGACAACAGTTTTTTGTAAATGTGCTAATCAGAGTGTAACAGTGCATCAATATGATAATTCGTGGGGTGATAAATTATCAACGAAACAAAAAATAAAGCGCATGTGTGGAGTTTTTGTGAAACGAATATTAGGTAGAACATTATTTGAAAAAATATTTATAAAGGAGGAATAAAATGAAAGGAATACGTAGAGGGTTATCTGGAATTTGCTTACTCTTTGTAGTTGTGAGTTATTATATCTTTTTTTTCACATCGATGTTTAATGTTCAATTTCGACATTTTGCTTACATACTTGGTGGAAATAACAGCGATTTAGGAAATTATGTAACACTTAGTCGAATATCAACAAAAGCATTGGAATCAACATTTTCTAATGATATGTTTCAACACTTTTATACGACAGTGTCCCAACAAATTCAATTCGGACCATATATGAATTTTATTGTTTACGTAATAACTTTTTTAGTGGTTGTTCCACTGTTTCTCATAAGTGTGTTATTGTTACGGTATAGAAATACACAAGGAAGCTTCGAAAAAGAAAAAGAGTACTTTTTATTATTTAGGACACAATTTTTTAATTATTTGTTCACCGCATTTATGCTCTCGGGTTTTGGAAGTATTTGTTCAAGTGTTCTTTCAACTTTAACAAGCTCAAGCCTTACATCAGCAAATCAAGCTGCTATTCAAAGTAATTTAAATAGTAATTTTATTATTTCAATTGTGCCTATTGTTATACTGGCACCAATTATTGAGGAAATTGTGTTCCGCGGTGTTTTACTTTCAGGCATTAATGCATTTTTGAAGCATTTCTTTGCTTTTAGTACCACGAAAAAAATTAAATTGTACAAAGATATTCAATTTCAGTATAGTGAGATTATTGCGATTCTCGGTTCTTCTATTTTATTTGCTCTCATACACCTCAGTACTAATTGGAGTCAGTGGGTATATTTCCCCGCATATTTTTGTGGTGGTCTTGCTCTGGGTGGTATATATGTATGGAATAAAGAACGGATATACGCTTCAATGATAACACATTCCGTATATAATGGTTTGCCAATTGTTTTAACCGCAATTATGCGTTTGATTATGAAGGGATGATAAAATGAAAATTGGTATTGTAAGTGATAATCATCGCGATGATGCGACGCTCATGAAAATATTAGAGCGCGAAAATAATGTGGATATTTGGATTCATTGCGGTGATTCACAAATGGATATTGAAAACACACTTATGAAAAAATTCATAGGTGTTCGAGGAAATACGGATCATGCACCATTTTTAAAAGAACAGTTGATAGAAGTTGGCGAAAATAAAATTCTAGTGAGCCATGGACATCTTTATGGAATTGATTTTACAACTCGTGAAATTGTTGAATCAGCAAAATTACAAGGAGCCCAACTTATTCTACACGGGCATACGCATATTCCAAGAGATATTTTAGTTGACGACATCCGTATTATTAATCCAGGCTCAACCTCATGGCCAAGAGGTGGTTTTGATTTCGGAAGTTATGTTGTAATTGAATCTACAGAACATAATGCAAAGTTTTGGGATGCAACGTTTATAAGTACGAAAACATGGAGTAAAGTTATTATTTAATATATAAAAGGAGATAAATTATGATTCACATTGTATTGTATGAACCAGAAATTCCTCAAAATACAGGAAATATTGGAAGAAGTTGTGCTGCAACAGGTACAAAACTTCACTTAATTGAACCTTTAGGTTTTCAATTAGATGAGAAAAGCGTGAGTCGTGCAGCGCTTGATTACTGGGAACATCTTGACTATGAATTATATCCGAATTGGGAAACGTTCCTAGAAAGAAATCAAAATGGAAGAAAGTTTTTCCTTACGCGCTATGCAACAAAAGCATATTCTGAATTTGATTACAGTGATAGTGAGGAAGAGGTGTATTTTGTTTTTGGAAAAGAGAGCAGTGGAATTCCAAAGGAAATCATCGCAGCAAATTTCGAAACAGCGTTGCGTATTCCAATGAATGAAAAAGTACGCTCACTTAATTTATCTAACTGTGCGATGCTACTTGTATATGAAGCACTTCGGCAACAAAATTTTAGAGAACTTTTGTGTGAGGATGTTTATAAGGGAAGTGACTGGTTGTTTGAAAAATAACAAAAGATTGCGTTTTCTTTGAAAAATAGTATAATAGTTGTATATGACGTAAAGATTGGAGAATGAGATATATGATGTATGAAAAAGAGTTTGATAAGTGGATGAATGAACCGACATTAGATGAATCACTTAAGCAAGAAATGTTATCGATGACGGAAGCACAAAAAAAGGAAGCATTTTATACAACCCTTGAATTTGGAACAGGTGGTATGCGTGGGATTTTAGGTGCAGGAATTAATCGTATGAACATTTATACAATTCGAAAAGTATCAATGGGATTTGGTCAGTATATTGCTAGTCTTGGTGATGATGCTAAAAAACGTGGAATTGTGATTAGTTATGACTGTCGTAACTTTTCAAAAGAATTCTCAGTTGAAGCTGCTCGTGTATTTGCATCACTTGGAATTAAAACGTACGTTTTTTCAGAGCTTCGCCCAACACCGGAACTTTCTTTTGCTGTTCGTCACTATAATGCAGCAGGTGGAGTAATGATCACAGCAAGCCATAATCCACCTAATTATAATGGTTATAAAGTATATGATGAAACAGGTTGTCAATTATTGCCAGATGAAGCAACAGTAGTTGTTAATAATGTAAAAGCAATTGAAAATGAGTTATCAATAACAGTTGAAAGTCAAGAAGTGTATGAAGCGCAAGGACTTATTGAATGGGTGCTAGATGGCGTTGATTTAGCGTATAATCATGCACTTTTAGAATTGCCTCTTACCGATGTCCCAAAAGATATCAATGTAGTATTTACCCCACTTCACGGAACAGCTTTAAAACCGGTGATGCGTGTTCTTGAAACTCAAGGCTATACAAATATTTCACTTGTTTCAGAACAAGCGGTTGTGGATGGAAATTTTTCAACAGTAAAATCACCAAATCCAGAAAGTCCAGAAGCTTTCACATATGCAATTAAAAAAGGAAAAGAAGTCGGAGCTGAAATCTTACTTGCTACAGATCCAGATGCCGACCGTGTTGGACTCGCAGTTTTAAATAATGACGGTGAGTATACACTTCTTACAGGGAATCAACAAGGTGCATTACTCGTTGAGTATGTTTTATCACGTAGACAAGAATTAGGAACACTTCCAGAAAACGGTGTTTTATTTGATACTATTGTTTCGAGTCGATTTGCAGCTACCATTGCACAGTCATACGGAGTAGATGTTGAAAGTGTACTTACAGGATTTAAATTTATTGGAGAACGAATTAATAAATATGAGCAGTCTCAAGAAAAGACATTCTTATTTGGATATGAAGAAAGTTATGGTTCACTCATGCATAACCTTGCTCGTGATAAAGATGCAGTGCAAGCCGTTATGATGTCAATTGAGATGGCGTCGTATTATAAAGCAAAAGGAAAAACATTACTTGACGTACTTGAAGATTTATATCAAGTACATGGCTATTTTGGTGAAAAACTTGTCAATATTGAATTGGCGGGACTCGATGGAGCTGAAAAAATTGTTCGATTGATGGAAACTGTTCGAACAAATCCTTTCACTGAAGTAAATGGTGAAAGAGTAGTATGTTTTGAAGACTATAAAAT